>CAZPCR010000134.1:0-7783 GCA_964585035.1 uncultured Anaerolineaceae bacterium | reverse complement strand
CACCTTGAAAATGGCGATTCCCCATTCCTCCGTTGTCAGATTAAGTGGAGAGGCTGAAATACTCTGGATCTGGCTTACGTCGGCCACATCACCGCGTTTTGAGAAGCGCTCGCTGGAGTTGGCTACCATCTGCGCCTGGATGGTGGTGTTGCCGTAGCAGCCTTTGTTCGTGCCGATCTGGTCGCAGTAGTTTCCGGTGAATAATATGGCCTGGTAGATCAGCTTCTGGCAGTTGGCCTGCGCCGCGACCGTGGTAGGCGGCAGGTAGTTGCTGCGGAAAAGAGCGAAACCCGTTAATCCGATGCATAAGATGCCGAGGAAACCAATGGTAACAATTATCTCCGGCAGGTAAGAACGGCGAGGGTTCCTCTTATCGGAGCCCGGGTGGGCTTCGTTAAATAGGCCTCCCAGGGTAAGGTCTGCCTCGGATGATTTGGACTCTATAGGACTCATTGATTTGGACATCGCCTGTATGCCACTCATTCACTAAAAACTCACTCGTGAAAAATGATAAAGATCCGCATTTTCCCCAGGCGAATTTGAGATCCGCTTTTTAAAGGAAAAGGTTGTTGAGGCATAAGACTTACCTCATTTACCCAGCTACCATTGGTGCTGAAAAGGTCGATCGCATGATATCCTTTTTCAGTTCGCCGGATCATTAAATGCCGTCTCGAAACACCCAGGTCATAACCGTTGTAGGGGGTAAGGTCGACGACTTTTTCATTTGTCTGCTCGGTTATTCGGCCGATAAAAAATTCATCTTCTCGGCGGATTTCAATAGGTTGTGATCTGTCGAGTATATAAATGGCAATCCCCTCAGTAGGCGCTTGCTTGCTCACCTGCTCTATTTTTTCTTTAAGACCTTTGTCGAAGTATTTTGTATCCTCTTTTACATCCTCGGTGGTTGGATGATTATTAGAACCGGATAGGAGGGATCTTCCGCAATGTTCACAAACGGTCGCTTCCGCCCGAATTTTCATTTTACAAAAAGGACAGAATTTAGAACCGATCGTTGCCATTAAACTCCAATTTTCAAATAGAATTTTGTATTATTTTGTTAGTAAGGCATCAATTTATACCCGGAAGCCAATGGATGTGACAACAATCAAAGATATTTTCCATAAAAAAACGGAGCAAACCCAAATGTACGAGAAATAGCTTCGTTGACCTTCTTCTTAGCCACAATGACGGCCTGGAAATAAGGTATCCCCGACATTATTATAATTTGTATTCTTTTATTATAAATTTACAAACTTGTAATGTTCCATCATTCCAACAAATATCGTTATTTTAAAGGAAAGATTAATAATGTTGTCTAGAAGTCCGGGGGAGTTACTTTATTGAATTCGACCGATCCCATCTCATGGTTATATTTCCTGAAATAGGCGCTCTGCCGAACAGCCAGACATTTTGATTGATTGACCGGGTTTGATTTTCGCTGGCGGAGTAAATAGCATTGTAATTGTGTTTGTCGGGATAGGGGTTTCAGTTTGAATGACCGTCAAAGTGTTTGTCTCACTAGTCGTTATCGTTTGATTTTCCGATGAATAAAAAAACACAATTCATCAGAGGCCAAAACCGTAAATTAGTGTTTGGGTGGTTTAGGAGGCTTGACTGGTTTGGGAGGTCCAGGAGGCTTGTCCGGTTTGGGAGGTCCAGGAGGCTTGTCCGGTTTAGGAGGTCCAGGAGGCTTGTCCGGTTTAGGAGGCTCGCCAGGTTTGGGACCAGGTGGTTGAACGGTCGGTTGACTTCTGTTGGCAGGAACAGGCGTGACTTCAGGCGGCAACACAGGTGTTGGCGCTCCACCACTACCGTTTTTGGGGAGGTGGGAAACCAATTGAACAGGCGGAGGAATAGGAGATGAAACGGAGGTCTGTATAACGAGTGGAGGTTCGAGAGGTGTAGCATTGGATGACACCGGTATCAGGCCGGTTTGAACGATGGTCTGTGCTTGTGCGGCATCGACCGTGGAAATCGCATCGGCCTTGCAGTAATTCCCCGTCATTGTGCAGGCAACTTTTAATTCCTCGGATGTGAGCGGCACAGGTTTTGACGGTGGGCTGATCGCCTGGTTCCCATTGGGGCCACCCAAATTAACAGAGACCTTCTGGCCAGCTCCGAAATACTGCCTCTGCCCACTGGAAATGATCTGCCCAGCCCCGTTATACAAGCTGACCTCCATATTGCCGTTCGTGTTGGCTTTCAGGCTGGCGTTGCCTATCAAGGTCAGTTCCGTCCCGTTCACATTGAAGGTCCATCCCACACCATTCGGCATGTTGATCAATATCCCATCGAACGGCACCTTGTCGCATACGATCTGTCCCAGCTCACTCGAAAAGTAGAATGAATCCAGACCATTCGATATCTTATCCAGCTTCGTGTTCCCGAAGACCATCAGAGTGGCCGTTTCACCCGGCACCGAGCCTGGCAGGTTGGCCAGCACCCGGAAAACGGCGATCCCCCATTCATCCGTTGATAGGTTAAGCGGGGCGGCCGAAATACTCTGGATCTGGCTTACGTCCGCAATGTCGCCTCGTTTCGAGAAGCGCTCGTTCGAGTTGGCTACCATCTGCGCCTGAATGGTGGTGTTGCCGTAGCAGCCTTTGTTCGTGCCGATCTGGTTGCAGTAGTTGCCGGTGAAGCTTATAGCCTTGTCGATCAGCTTCTGGCAACTAGCGTGGCCCGAATCAACGGGCGGGTTGTTGCTTCTGAAAAGGGCAAACGCCGACAATCCGATGCATAAGGTACCTAGGAGCCCGATGATCACAATTACTTCCGGCACGACAGAACGTCCATATTTCCTTGGGTTGGAGCCTTCGCCGGCCTTTATAGATCGGCCTGTACGGACGAAGTCTGCCTCCTTGGATAAATACGACTCAATCGGGTTCGGTGATTTAGTCACGACTTGCCTGATTCTGTAAGCCATTCATTCTTTGAAAACTTCCTCGTTAAATACGATAAAGATATGCAGCTTACCCAGACGGATCTGCGAACCACTTTTTACAGGAAATGGATGGTGGGGCATAAGTCTTTGCTCGTTGAGCCAGGTGCCATTGGTACTGTCAAGATCGATGGCATGATATCCTCTTCCGGCACGCTGGATCATTAATTGCCGTCTCGATACCCCCAGGTCATAGCCGTTGTAGGCGGTAAGGTCGACGATTTTTTCATTTGTCTCCTCGGTATTTCGACCGATAAAAAATTCATCATCAAGGCGGACTTCAATGGGTTGTGATCGGTCGAGGATATAAATGGCGATCCCCTCGACGGGTGCTTCCTTGCTCACACTCTCTATTTTTTCTTTAAGACCTTTGTCTAAGAGTTTTATTTTCCCCTCAATATCCCTGGTTGTTGTATATTTAGTTGAATCTTTATCGGGAACCAAATTGAAGGGTTTTCCGCAATATTCACAAATAATTGCATCCACCCGGTTTTTTAGTTTACACGCAGGGCAATATTTATAATCGATTGTTCCCATTCTGTTCCAATGTTCGGTTCATGATGATTAATGTATCAGTCATTAATAATTTACTCTATACTCGCAAGCGAACCAATGATCCTTCGCTGGGTTGGAAAATTCCTGATTCTATTGATTCTTTCTGCTCCGGAAGAATAACTTGAATACCTGCGGAATTACCTGTTAATTACAATAGGCCTATTCCGGAAATAAACCGTAGTAGGCTTGCGGGCTACGAATCATTTTGCGACTACATTATCATTTTACGATCAATATTTCCCGATCGCATCCCTCGACCAGGGGATGGTTATCTCCACCATTCGGGTGAGACCAAAAAGAAGGGTCGGCGAATTAATAATAATGTTTATGCAGAAATGATCATGTAATCCCGGACCGGAAGGAACACTTGAAATGATCCGGAAGTAGATCGTTTTTCATATATATGAATTATTGCCAATGCCGACTGGCGGCTCAAATGGAGTATGTCATTTATTCTTCCTGACTTTTGTTTTACCCCACTATAGTTATTAGATTTATCCTCGATAGCATCTCAAATATTTTTATTAAGATCTCCGAGGTCTCCGGTTCAAAAAAAATTTAATTATCTCCGTTCATCTCCGTTTATCCCTGGTGGTGAATTAAACACTCCCTATTTGCTTTGATCCGCGAACTTCCACCACAGATAAGTCCCGGCCACTCCAGCAATCCCGGTGATAAGGACGATCAAATAGCTGACCGGTGCCAAAGAGATTTTCCCCTGCGCATATAACCCCGGCACGGACCATGGGAAGTATTCGCCGTATCCGATCACGATCACCAGGTTCGCCAGGATCAGCGCCAGGAGCGCCACCCCCATGGGGAGCAGATACCCGCGCCCCACGCTGGCGAACAGTGCGAAGGGGAACACGATCGCGATGACCATGCAGGCCGTCATCAGGTCGAGGGCACTTCCCTGGAGGATGGCACTCCATGAACCCTGCGGCAGGTTGATCATCGCACCCGTGATAAGGCTGAGGATCAATATAACGATGGTCAAGGCCGCAGACCACGCCGCGACCACGATGAATTTCGCCAGTAGGATGGTGAATCGCGATATCGGTACGGCCAGCATGTCCTTGAGGGTGCCATCGGCGAATTCACGTCCGAACACCCAGCTTATCGCAAAGGTAAACAGGAAGAATCCACCTGCCGCCACGATCTGGCCGGATAATCCCAGATAGGTCGGCCAGGTTGTCGCGAAATATGCTGTCAGGTTGGCCTTGGCGCTTACCAGCCCGAGGTTTTTGGAAAGTCCCGGGTTCCTTGCAAGAAAAATCAGAAACCCGATGCCCAGCGGCATGATAAAAGCCCCCAGCGTGGTGAAAAGAGGCACCCGCGAGCGGAGCACTTTGCGCGTTTCGACCCAGATCATATCTTTAAGATTATTCATGGTGCGGCCCTCCACCCATTCCAACCAGCCTGAGAAAATAATGCTCCAGCTCTTCTTCCTCAACCATCAAGAGTGTGGGCGGAGTCCCCGCTTTTACCAGCAAGCTGGCGATATCGTCGGGCCGTTCGATGGATAATTCATCTTTGAGTTCAAGCGTGCCATCCTGGATGGTTTCTGCGGTGTGTCCGGCCTGGTTCAAGGCCGATCGTGCCACCTCGATGTCCCGCGTCCGCAGCAAAAGCCGCCTGCGACGGTTGCGCTCCAGCTCGTCGATGTCCAACTCCTGAAGCAAGCGGCCTTTGTGGATGATCCCAATGCGTTTGGCCAGCCGCGAGACCTCTGCCAGGATGTGGCTCGACATGAAAACCGTCACGCCCTGTTCGCGAGTTAATTCGAGCAGCAGCTCGCGAATCTCGACGATCCCCGCCGGGTCAAGCCCGTTGGCCGGTTCGTCCAAAAGGATCAGTTTCGGGTTATGCAGCAGCGCTTTGGCCAACCCCAATCTTTGGGCGTTGCCTTGGGAAAGATTCCCGGCTCGCCGGTCCGCATAGACTGCCAGCCCCATGCGTTCGATGATGCGACTCATAGCTTTCGAGTCCGTACCGGGATGCAGCCGCCGGGCTACTTCCAGGTTTTCATGGACGGTCAGTTCCGGGTAGCAGCGCGGCGACTCCACCAGATAACCCACCTGGGCCCAGGGTTCGCGGCTTCCCATTTCGATGCGCTTCCCAAGTACAGTGGCGCTACCGCTCGTGGGTTTGATCATCCCCAGCAGCATTCGGATGGTGGTCGTCTTTCCGGCCCCGTTCAAGCCCAGGAAGGCATAGATCTCGCCTTCTGCAACACGCAGGGAGAGTCCGTTTACGGCGATAACATCTCCGTAGCGCTTGCTGATGTTCTCGGTTTCAATGCTCAAGTTCATTGTTACTCTCAGTCTTTACATAAATTAATTCTATAAGAACAGATCGTCATCCTTTTCCAGCCGGTATTTAAAGATGTAGTAGATCACCGCGCAGATGATCCCGGCAACGACGATCTTGACCAGCGCCAGGGCCGCCAGCGACAGCAGGATCAATCCGGTCTGGCTGCCGAAAAGGGACGAAATACTGGTGGTCTTATTGATCAACATGGCGGCCGGCAGGGACAGACCTCCCACCAGCAGGATGGTGATCGCGATGGCGGCAAAGACGATCCATAGGATGTTTCGCAGGTTGCGGAGTTTCTTTTCTTTGGGTGTAATGGTAGTGGTGGACATCGGGTTATCCTTTTTTATTTCCGTTGGACGAGAGTGTTTTTTGTATCAATTCGGCCACATCGGGCTGCTCGAAGACCAGGATGTTGCGGCTGATGAAGCGGATGAGCAGCTCGCGGCCCAGGTCGGTGAGGAAGAAATACCTGCGGCTGGGTCCCGTCTCAGAGGGGACTACTTCGCTGTCCACGATCCCGGAATCCGCCAGGCGGTTGAGCGAGCGGTAAATGCTATTCTCGTCGGCATTGATCGTATCCCGGCTCATTTCCTTGATGGCGCCCTTGACCTCGTAAGGATAGGCCTTGCGCTGGGCGAGCAGCAGGAGCAGCCAGAAGCTAAACAACCCTTTCTTGTAGGTTTCTTCCCATTGGGTAAGCAGGTTATCAAGATTAGTTTGTTCCATAAATATCCTTCTATAAGTATTATACCATTAGTATAATACCATAAGATAATCACGTCAAGGTAGCTGCATTTATACTGATGAAAACTCTGTTTGACAAAAGAACACTTGTTCTGTATAATCATAGTAACTTCTCACAGCCCCTGCATAAAATAACCAAAAAAAGGATATGCCTGGGGCGTACGCCCCAGGCATATCCTTTTTTTGAATTCTTTGTCCCAGGCTGAAAGCGTGGGACAAAGGCTTGAATAGTTACTAATCACGTAGATCAAACTGGAACAAAGCGATGAATCCTATCCGCCCTTCTCAAACCGGTTGTTTCCACAAATCCCAATTTCCGAATCCCTGGAGGGGTCGAGTTAGAGTCGAATTGCTCGCGCACTGCCGTAAATCTGCACTTCGCGCTGATTTAACGCCTTAATCGACAATTCGAGTCCGATTTACTCGACCTCATACAACCATTGAACTGCGGCATTACCGACTGAATTTGCCGGTTTTACGGGTAATTCAATGGTATAATAGGTTCATTCACCCACGATTGACGGGTTCCCGGAGCCAGTCCAGTAGTCAGACTGGCGTTTATTTTACTCAGCAGCACTAAACTCAGAGGAGGCACTTATGGATTTCCATGTTGGTGATCCGGTTATGCACTGGACATATGGTTTCGGTCAGGTTATCCAGCTCGAAGAACGAGCTGTCTCCGGCCAAAAGACCCTCTATTATGCTGTCCAGGTGCGCGACATGACGGTTTGGGTTCCGGCTGACGATAAGCTGCAAAGCCGGCTCCGCCCCCCGACCACAAGCACCCGGTTCAAACGCATGCTGTCCATCCTCACCAGCCCCGGCGAGCCCCTTCCCGATGACCGCCAGGAACGGAAACTCCGCATCATCGATTTATTAAAAGACGGCCGCGCCGAATCGCTCTGCCGGGTTATCCGGGACCTGTCCGCCTACCGTAAGGCCAAGTCGCTGAACGACAACGACCAGGCAGTCCTCCGGCGGGTGCAGACCTCGCTGCTGGGTGAATGGGGCTTTGCCCTGTCCCTTACCCCGGCACAGGCCGAGGTGGAGCTCCAGCGTTTGCTTACCAAGGCTGCGGCCTAGTCAACCCTTTCGTAAATACGTCTTTTCTACCCAGGTAAACGCTGCGGGAAGTAACCCCGCAGCGTTTACCTTTATTTTAAGACATTGTTTGAAGGAATATTGTGGTCAACGCGGAAATTCCGACCGGCACCCAAATTACCCATT
>CAZPCR010000133.1:0-7810 GCA_964585035.1 uncultured Anaerolineaceae bacterium | reverse complement strand
ACGCATAGAGGTCAAAAGCAAGCCAGGCGTGGGGACTTCATTCTCGGTACTACTGCCGAGATCCGGCAAGACACAGCCCAGACCTTAATGTAAATTCATCGAGGATACCACCCTACGGGCACGATGTAAACACAGATTTTTTGTAACTATTCACCGCCCTCTTGAAACACTAAAGCAATTACATTCTCACTACCTTGCCCCGCGTCTGCCGAACTGACGCTCCAACATCTCCACCGATAAATGGATCATGGTCGGCCTGCCGTGCGGACAGGTTCGCGGCGAGTCGCAGTTCTCGAGGTCGGTGAGCAGGGCACGCTGTTCTTCGGGCGACAGGGTTTGCCCGGCCTTGACCGCCAGGCGCTTGCAGACACGAGCGGCAAGTTTCTTTTCCACTTCATTTTGCAGCGGAGCCTCATCTTCTTCGAAGTCTTCAACGATGGCACGCAGCGCGGCAGACGGGTCACTCCCCGCGAATAAAGCCGGCATGGCACGCACCTGAAATGTATTCGGACCAAACTCTTCCACATCGAAGCCAAAATGATTCAAGGTCGGTAATTGAGAAACCAGTAAATTGGCAGATTGGAGAGGCAGCGTGACAACCGCGGGAGTCAGCAACGATTGCGACGGGATCTTATGCATGTCATGCTGCACCATCAGCTTTTCGAACAGGATGCGTTCGTGAGCGGCGTGCTGGTCGATAAGATACAGTCCGTCGGGGCCTTCAGCTACAAGATAAGTGGTGCCGATCTGCCCGATCAACCTGAGCAAAGGCACGCGATTTAAGACCGAACCTTCCACCTGGGAAGGTGGGAAGCCGATGGCTTCGCCATCCATATCGGGGTTGGCATTTTCAACTTTCGCATCATCATGCGCAATCGTCCAGTCAATACCAACCTGCTTCGACGATTCATTGCGCGCTCCCCATAAGGCGGGAGCAACCGAAGGCACCGGCGCATAAGCCAGCAAGCCGCGTCGCACCGAACGTTGGACGAAACCAAACACACGGTCCTGATCCTTGAAGCGCACCTCGGCTTTGGCGGGATGGACGTTGACGTCCACATCCTCGGGCGCGATATCGATGAACACTGCGCCCAAGGGATAACGTCCCACCATCAGAAGGGTGTGATAAGCCTGAATAAACGCCGAAGTTAACGGGGTATCCTGCACCCAGCGGCCGTTGACGAAAATGGTGATGTCTTTCCGGTTGGAACGGGTCAGCGCGGTGGGACTGATATACCCCGAAAGTCCCAGACCATCATCTTGAGCCGTGATTTCCAATAACTGCTTCGCGATCTCCACACCGTACAAGGCTGCCAGGATCGCGCGCCGGTCACCGTCTCCGGAGGTTTGCAGAGTCATGGTTTTGCCTTCGGCCAGTTTGATGCGTACGTTGGGGTAAGCCAGCGCGTAACGTGTTACCAGGTTGTCAATGGCGCGGCGCTCGGTAACGTCGGCTTTCAAAAATTTCAAGCGGGCCGGGACATTGTAAAACAGGTCTTCCACGCGCACGACAGTCCCGACCGGCGCGCCAACCACTTCGACTTTGCCCTCACCTCCGCCCTCGATCCGGATACGGGCTCCTGCCTTGGATGAGACGATCTTCGACGTGACGGTCATGCGTGACACAGAACCGATCGATGCCAGCGCTTCACCGCGGAACCCGAGCGTGGAGATGCGGAACAGGTCCTCGGCTTTGGACAGCTTGGAGGTGGCATGTCGGGAGACGGCCAGGGCCAATTCATCCGAAGCGATGCCGCTTCCATCATCCGCCACTTCGATCATGCGTCGCCCCACTTCCTCGACCGAGATCGTTACGCTTTTGGCACCGGAATCCAACGCATTTTCCATCAATTCCTTGACCACCGAGGCGGGACGTTCGATCACTTCGCCTGCGGCGATCTGCGAAGCGACTTCCGTGGATAATAGGCGGATGGGCATGGATTTATTATACTGTTGGAGTTCAAAGTTGAAGATTTAAAGTTCAAGGTTGAAGGATCCCCCTATCAACATATTCCTGTTCCCTACTCACTATTCTCTGTTTTCTGTTCCCTCCTCTCTTATCCCTTATAATTGCGCAATGATCTTCACCACCATCTTCTTTGACCTCGACGATACGCTTTATCCCGCCGCGAGTGGCCTGTGGCCCGCACTCAAAGCGCGCATGAGCCAATATATGATCGAACGGATGCGCATCCCGGTCGAGGACGTACCGGGGCTGCGCGAGAAATATTTTCGCGAGTACGGTACCACCCTGCGCGGACTGCAGGCCATGCACAAAGTCGATACGCAGGATTTCCTTGCGTATGTGCATGATGTTAAACTGACCGATTACATCCAGCCCGACCCGCTCCAGCAATCGGTGCTGGCATCCTTGCCGACCCGCAATTTTATCTTCACCAATTCAGACGTCAACCATGCGCGGCGTGTCCTGAAAGTTCTTCAGATCGAAGAATATTTCGCGGACATTGTGGATGTCACCCGTATTGATCCGTATTGCAAGCCAAACCCCGAATCGTTTGCGCTGGCGCTTAAAGTTGCAGGAGAAAGCAATCCCTCGAAATGCATTATGATCGACGACCTGCCGACGACAACTAAAGCCGCAAAAGCCCGGGGGTTGTATTCGATCCTGTTTGGTGCTGCCGTCTCCAACGGAGACTCGGATGCGACCCTTAGTGATTGGCGGCAGTTACCGGCGTTAGTAAATAGGAAAGGTTCTTAACCGCTTTTTGGGGGATGTCATGATCATCCATTCTTTCCGGACCCCTTCGAGACCTCGGGGTCTGACTTCAAATCTATCAGGTTTTTACATCTTTCATACAACCAATTCATTGTCCTTTAATCCCGCGATGTTATGCTCGACACGTGATATACCCCAGGAGGTATCTGTGAACAAAATACTGAAAATAATTCTTACAGGTTTACTGGCTGTCGTGTTAATAGCCATCGGGTTTTCAGGTGGTTTCGTTGTGGGCCATATGCTGCCCTTTGGCTTTCTATCCGGTTCCACGCTGCCTTTCGGTTCGCCCACACTTTCTCCTGGAACGCAAACCGGGACTCCTCAGAATTTGCAAACACTCTTTAAGCCTTTTTGGGAAGCATGGCAGATCATCCATAACCAGTATGTAGACCAGCCGGTCAACGATACGAAGCTAATGCAAGGCGCCATCAATGGCATGATGGAGTCCCTTGGCGACGCTCACAGTACCTACATGGACCCCCAGACCTTCCAGGACGCCAACCAGCAGCTGGCCGGATCGTATGAAGGCATTGGCGCTTTTGTGGACACGACCGGCACGTTCCTCACCATAACAAGCACGATGGCAGGGTCACCTGCTGAAAAGGTCGGCTTGCAAGCTGGCGATCAGATCGTCGGTGTGGACCACCAGGACATGACCGGTATCAACCCCGAGCTGGTGCGTCAGAAGGTCATTGGTCCAGCCGGGACAACAGTCCACTTATCGGTGGAGCGACAGGGAGCCTCTTCGCCGCTTGAATTCGATGTTATGCGCGCTAAAATCAGCGTCCCCAGTGCCAGCGGTAAAATGCTGGACAATGGTCTCGGTTATATACAGATCACCACTTTCGGCGATAACACCACCCAGGAATTAACCGCCACCCTCAAGACCCTGATGGCGCAGCACCCGAAAGGCCTGATACTGGACCTGCGCGACAATGGCGGCGGTTATTTACAAACTGCGGTCGAGGTCGTTTCCCAATTCCAGGACAGCGGCGTGGTGCTTTACGAACAATCCGGAAATGGGACTAAGAAACCCTACAACGTGATCCCCGGCGGAATGGCAACCAAGCTTCCCATGGTCGTGTTGATAAATGAAGGCACCGCCTCAGCCTCGGAGATCACTTCCGGTGCGCTGCAGGATTATGGCCGCGCCAAACTGGTTGGAGTGGTATCGTACGGCAAAGGCACCGTCCAAAACTGGGTGCCATTATCCAACAATGAAGGCGCAGTACGGATCACGATCGCACGCTGGCTGACCCCCAAAGGACGCCAGATCGACAAAAAGGGCCTGACGCCGGATGTCTACGTCCAACGGACAATAGACGACCGCAAAGCCGGCCGCGACCCGCAGATGGATATGGCCGTACAAGTATTAACGGATATGGTCAACGGGACTCCCATTCCGACCTCAGTCCCAACTGCGGTCCCAACCCCTACTCCTACTCCGTAAATTATTTTCGATGACAGGTCTTAAAATCTGATTGCCATCGGGAGGCAAAAGTGTTCTTTTTGGATCAAACCTATTTATGTTTCATGATCCCGGGCTTCTTGCTCGTGATGTTCTCTTCCTTGTACGTCAAGTCCACGTACAATAAGTGGGGCCGCGTGGGCGTCCGCAGCGGGCTGACAGGTGCCCAGGCCGCTCAACGGCTTATCACCAGCGGCAATCTGTCCGGAGTCCAAATCCAAACGATTGGCGGAAACCTGACCGATAATTACGACCCGCGCGATAAGGTACTGCATCTTTCACAAAACGTGGCCGGAACCGCTTCGGTGGCTTCGGTGGCCGTGGCTGCGCACGAACTGGGTCACGCCATGCAGGATGCCGACGATTACTTTCCGCTCCGCTTCCGCGCGGCGCTCGTCCCCGCAGTTAACATTGGCTCGTGGCTCGGATGGATCATGATCCTGGCCGGGCTGCTCCTGGGTCTTACAAACCTGGCCTGGGCGGGGATCGTGGTGTTCTCGGGTGGCGCTCTTTTCGCATTGGCAACCTTGCCGGTTGAACTAAACGCTTCGGCGCGTGCCAAGACCCTATTAGCCGAAACAGGCATCATCGCCGGCGGAGACGAACAAAACGGCGTCAATAACGTATTGAATGCAGCCGCTTTAACCTACGTTGCCGCGCTGGCCGCCGCTCTTCTGCAATTGCTTTATTTTGTAAGCCTGGTAGGAGGGTTTGGCGGACGGCGGCGATAAGTAGCCATTAATTTGTGTGAAAATTACAGCGAACCCTTCCCTAGGAAAACCTTGGGGGAGGGTTTTGTTATAATCTCAATCCATGCGCAAAATCATCGTCCTGGCGGTTTTATTCCTGGGCATCCTTTTCGTTATCATCCGGTTCTCTGAAGTCGCGAATATTGTCCAGACACTGCAACACGCCAACCCCTTGTTCCTGGGCGTGGCATTTATCATTCAGGCTGCCTGGTTTTTTGTGCTAGGCGGGACATTTAAATCAATCTATGCCTTACTTGGATTAAAGGAAAGCTTAACCAAGTTAACTCTGATCGCCGCGGCAGGGAGCTTCGTGAACATCGTAACTCCTAGCGCAGGTGTGGGTGGCCTGGCAATATTCATCTCTGAAGGCCACGCCCATGGACTACCGCCCGGTAAAATAACGGTCGCCAGTATTTTGTATATCCTGCTGGATTATGCCGCCTTCCTTTGCGTATTACCCCTCGGGATGATCGCACTCCTGCGTCACAATCACCTCGGGGCGGCAGATATCACGGCAGCAATCTTCCTCCTTGCAATCGCCGTTGTATTGGCGTTCCTTTTCTATATTGGATACCGTTCTACCAAAGCCCTGGGCGAAGCATTGGCAAAAATAGCGAGGCTGATAAACCACATCGTTTGGCCTTTTATCCATCGCGAATATCTAAGTGAAGCGCGAGCCCACTCCTTCGCCTCCGAGATATCCGATGGTCTGGGCGCGCTTCCTGAAAAGCCGCGCAGCCTGGCGCTGCCCTTTCTACTTTCGCTGGTAACCAAGTTTTTACTGATGGGGATCTTGATCTGCAGTTTTCTATCGTTCGCGGTGCCATTTACACCTGGTACTGTACTGGGCGGGTTCGCCATCGGGTATCTTTTCCTGATCGTATCACCCACGCCATCCGGTATTGGCATCGTGGAAGGTGTCATGGCCATCGCCCTTGGATCTCTGGGAGTTAATTTCAGCAATGCCGTTGTTATAACCCTTGCTTATCGCGGCATGACGTTTTGGCTGCCGCTCGCCATCGGTGCGATAGCTTTCCGGTTCTTACATACAAAAATCGATAAAAACGCCGAGGCGATAGCCAAGGTAATTCGATAAGATACACATCAACGGGGGTTTCCCACCGCATCCCAAAAAGTTGTCAAACCGAATTATCGGTCCATTTTTATTACGAACCGGATAATGGCTTGAGGCGATAAACTCCACCATCGTCGCCGACAAAGAGCGGCTCGACCTTCGCGATGGAACTTAATTCTTCCACTTCATAAAAATAAGAATGATCGTTGGGCTCGATCCATATGATGTAAACAGGCTGCCCGGCCGGGAAAACCTCCGAAGCATACTGGCTCACCGGGTACGCTTCCTTCCCATAAGGCCCGGAATATTTAACAGGCGACCTGTTGCAGGAATGCCCGGTATAAAACGCGACTCCATCGGGATAATTGCTGAACAACAAATACTGGCCTTTTGGTTCATGGCTTAACCAGTATTGGATGGTTTTATTCTCATGCCAGGCTGCCGTATTGAAAGCATTTTCTCCGCCTGAAGCGCCATTGGCATGAGAATCCAAAATGACTGGCAGGGAAACATGGAAGAGCAGAACTGCGACGAGCAGCAATGTCCCAACCGAACTTGCAGAAACAAAGCGGCGCAGGGAGGGAGGACGCCACGATCTCACAAGCCGCAGCAGATTATCGAGCGCCACAGTCAATAGGGTCACGAAAGGAATGTAAAGAGGCAGTAGGAACCTGCCGCCAAGTTTGTTGTAATATGCGACCGAAGCCGAGCCGAATAACGCGAGGCAATACAAGGCACCAAAAACAGAAACGGGCAGCACGTAAGATGTAAAGAAAATATGAGGGGAAGAACCCAAGAACAATAAGATGACCAGGCTGAATATGATCATCCATAAGAAGATGATATAAAGGCCGAGGTGAGCCTTGAGTGCATCCGACGGGAAAAACCATTGCAAGATCGACTTCGAGAACCAATTAAAATTTTCCGTGAATGTGATCGGGGCGCGCCTTTCCAACAAACGCGAGGTTATAAAAAGCCAGACCCCTGACGGAAGCGCAGCCATTAAAACCAATAAACTTCGAACGATGCGCTGAGTCAGCATGCCGGCGCTGAAAAAGAAAACCACAACCACACCGGTTCCAATCACGGCGATGCCCAGGTAACGCAGGAGCATCGCCAGCATCCCAACCACAACAATAACAACCAAAATGCGTGGTGAATTCTTATCCAGATAAACACCCGTCAACCAGATAAAAAGAATAACAAATGCCAGAAAAACATAATCCGAACCGACCATGGTAAAGCCGATAAGGACAACCACGCCCACATCCGAAAGAAGATTGGCGGTGAAAGCGAACAGGAGGTTCTCAGGAAAGATCTTTAAAAAGAGCAGGGACAGGCAGAGTGAGATGCATACGAATGCCGCGACCTGAAGAACCGTGGCCGAGACAAACATGTCCAACCCGGACAGGCGGTGGATGAAAGCCAAAAGGACGGGATACAACGGCGGCCAGAGTAAAAGCCGGCTGCCATCGTATGAGATCAGTCCGTGACCCAGCGATAGATTCAAACCACCGAACAGCAGGGGCACCGAATCTGTGGAAATACCCAATCCATATTTTGATATACTAAACCACAGGACCAATCCCCACAGCATATGGAAAGTCATCAAGGCCAGGAATTTGCGTCCATCTGTCCATTTCATGGCTAAAGATTTTATCATCCTGATCGGATGGAACATGAGATTTTGACTTTATCAAGTATGAAAATCGACATAGGGCTAACATACCTAAAGATTGGTTCTTAACCCCCTTTTTTGTTGACGGATAACACAGGCTTCG
>CAZPCR010000132.1:0-7817 GCA_964585035.1 uncultured Anaerolineaceae bacterium | reverse complement strand
AAGGACCCGCAGCCTGCACACATGCGCGATTATGTAGATATATCGGACGATAACGGCGGCGTCCATATCAATTCGGGTATACCTAACCATGCATTCTATCTAATGGCAACGGCCATAGGCGGTTTCGCCTGGGAAAAGACCGGAAATATCTGGTATGTCTCTGCACGGGATAAATTCACCAGCAATACCGATTTCCAAAATGCGGCAGACCTGACATTCCAGACAGCGGGTGAACTATACGGCCAAGGGAGCGCGGAACAGCAAGCAGTCAAATTTGGTTGGGATGGAGTTGGAATTGCCATCGGAGCACTAGACCAACCCCAATCGAGCGGCTGTTTAGGAGCATCGGCATCTTTAATGCGGTCGTTATTAAGCGGAAATTTAAAAGGTAAGTAACCTATAACCCGGTAAAAATTATGCATATTGATTATGTTCGCAGCGGCGGATTTGCCGGCATACGACTAGCGGGAAGTTTCGATACTGAAAAACTACCCTCGGAACAAGCAGCGACACTCGGCAAACTAATTGACGGAGCCGGCTTCTTCCGACTTCCAGAGCAGATCAAATCGAGCTCGCAAGTACCGGATCAATTTGAATATCGGGTTACTATTTCCCCTGCCGAAAAGACGCATTCCGTGGTGGTAGATGAGTCTGTGATACCCGACAGTCTACGTCCGCTTCTTGATTTTCTGACAAAATTAGTAATCTCTAGTAAGAAGCAGTGACTGCTTCGGGGAAAAAGGTACCTCACAAGAACATCACCCAAGCATCCGCCTAAATAAGACGGAGCAAATTTCAAAATAATGGATGTATGCGGGGCGTGTATACCCCGCATACATCCATTATTTTTCAGTATATCCAATAGGAGTTGTAAATAAATAACGTCGAAGCTACGTTCCTAAAATCACGAAACGATAAAACCCCATCGTGTCCTGTACACGAGGCCAAAAGGCAGGAACACGTTTCCGATAACTTGCATAATCCGGAAAACTTTCGAGCAGCTCTTTTTCCTCCACCAAGCGAATCCAGCCAGTGAGAAAAATGGGCAAGATCAGCGCGACGAGCAACGCGTACCAATTGGCATGAATGAAGGAAAGGCCAATCCCAATATACAGGGCCGCGGCATAAACAGGATGACGGAGGATCTGGTAAATGCTCGAGTCCGTCATTTTCCGTTCCGCAGGGAAATAGACATAAAGCATTGTGAGATTATCTACGCCGAAAGCCGTAACCGAGCGTATCCAAAGTGCTGCTCCAATCACAACAAAAACCCAGCCACCGGCAATGAGAATGGGCCTCCACCAAACGCCAGGTATTGCTGGGCCGGCTATGTAACCTAAATGGGCAATCGAGGCAAAGACTATGCCGAGACCGGGGATATTGAAGCGAGCAAAGGCATTGCGAAAGGCCGATTCGCCATATTTTTGCTGGTAGGCTTTTTTCTGAGAGTAGAAACGGGACATGATCAAAAAACCGAGGGCCATAATGACTATTTCGCCATCGGGTAACCATTCAATAAACCGGATATCAACAAGAACGAAAAACAAAGAAGTTACGACAAAGACAACCACGAAAGATAAAATAGCGAGCGCGATGCCACGTGTGGTTTGTATTTCCGGGACATGTTTACGAATCACTTCCAACCCTTTTATTTCCATAAAGTTCCACTCATGATCAGTATATGCGGCTAAAGATCAAAGCTAAGTTAACTTTGTGATAGAGTATAAATAATTGGATCGGCTAAAGATCGGCGGGAACGACACCCAAATCGGCGGGAACTATTTTAAGACTTTTGAATTTCTCGAAAGTCAGATCCCGGAATGCTAGATTTTTTGACATGGAGACACGATCAAAGAGCGTGTGATAACTGGCGGGGATGGCCGCATCCCAGTTGAAATGAAGTATTTTTGAAAGAGGCTTCAGTTCGTTAAATTCACCTTCGATTTCGATGAAATTTCCATAGGGCAACTCATCCAACATAATGTGAGTTTTGATATTATCAGCACCGGCAGTCATCCCTGGAAGAGCATGCGTTGTGCGATATTTTTCGTATACAAAAACGACTTCATAACCTAATGCTTCCATGAACAGCTGCGCCGAAGCAAAATCACTGACAGAAAATTCTATTTCGCGGCGGTTCAAGGCGCCATCCTTTAGCTGAGTCCCGTCTTTATATGTCAGCCGTATTGCCTCATCCTGGCGCAAGCGCAAGACGCGGCCTTCACGCGATAAATCCCGGGCAGAAGTATCAAAACGCAAATTGATTTCTAAAGTTCTGGGTTGAATCAAGGACGCCTCCAAAGACTGGAGGCGTCCTTTAACCGCGGAGATATCGCGAACATAGAACTTGACTTCGGTTTCACGATTTTCTTCAGCCATTTAAACCACGGTCAATAATATTTGTCTCTGTTCTACAGTCTCGCCGACTTTCACTTTAATGCGCTCCACCGTGCCCGAACGCGGTGATTTCAACTCGTTTTGCATCTTCATTGATTCAAGAATAACCAGCACCTGACCTTTTTCAATCGGCTGATCTTCCTGCACGGAGATCGCGACTACTAATCCGGGCATGGGAGCCTTTAACTGAAAACCACCCGATTCCTGAGGTTTGGGGCCTCCACTGGATGTGAGGCGCTTGGCGCGCTCATCCTCCACCCTAGCCGGATACTGCTGCCCAAGGAATAAAACCTGCCATTCATCTTCATGTTCGTAGACATAAGCCTCAAAGGATTTCCCGTCCAGGATCAATGAATAGACAGGCTGACCACTAATCGACTCGAAATTCACTTCCATGACTTTGCCATTGAAGCTGATATGCCCGCTGTCAATGACCTCGATTGTATATTCCTTTTCGCCAATCGTCGTTACATATTTCATATAGTCTCGTTTTACCTATGCATCCGTTCCCAACGACCCATCCATTTCCAATTGCTGGTATCGCGCTCGTTTCTCATAACGAATTCGGCCGAACGCTGGGTCTCACGGTGTGCAACTAATGTAGCAAAAACAGCCGCGATATCCGGGAGATGAGTCTCCAGTTCCTCTTCGGGTTCAGGCATCGAAAAACGTTCCTCCACAAAGCGGGTATCATATTGTCCGCCCATAAACCTGTGCGAATTCATCATCGTCTGGTGAAAGGGGATATTCGTACGAACGCCTACGATACGATATTCTTCCAACGCCCGCCGCATACGAAGAATGGCCTGGCCGCGGGTTTCGCCCCAGACGATTAGCTTGGCAATCATAGGATCGTAAAACGAAGTGACTTCGAAGCCAATATACACACCCGTATCCACTCTTATTCCGGGGCCGGTGGGTAAGATGCTATGGGTTATGCGGCCAGTGGAAGGCAAAAAACCATTATACGGATCCTCTGCGTTGATACGGCATTCTATTGCGTGTCCGCGCAGGACTACATCTTCCTGTTTATAGCTAAGCTGACGTCCACGCGCTATGCGGACTTGTTCTGCAACTATATCCATTCCGGTCACAACTTCGGTGACCGGATGCTCAACCTGCAAGCGAGTATTCATCTCGAGGAAGAAGAAATTTTTATCCTTGTCGACAAGAAATTCAATGGTACCTGCGTTGACATATCCGACCGATTTGGCGGCCTTTACAGCAACTTCGCCCATTTTTTGGCGTAGTTCCTCGTCCATGAATGGAGAAGGGGCTTCCTCAATCAGCTTCTGATGACGGCGTTGTAGAGAGCAATCCCGCTCCCCAAGATGAATTACATTTCCATACTGGTCAGCCAGGATCTGTATCTCAATATGTCGAGCCCCTTCCAATAGTTTTTCCAGATAGACATTGCCATCGCCAAAGGCCGATTCGGCTTCACGGCGCGCTGATTCGATCAGAGCAGGGAAGTCTGCGAGAGATGTAGCCTCACGCATCCCTTTTCCACCACCACCAGCAGAAGCTTTAATCAGAAGGGGGAAACCTATTTTGGGTGCAATATTTATTAATTCCGCATCACTCATCGAGGCGGTACCTTCCGTACCCGGTACTACCGGCACCCCGGCCGCGGCTACAGTATTACGGGCCGTCATCTTATCTCCCATAGAAGCAATCGAAGAGGGTTTTGGACCAATAAAGGTGATGCCCGCTTCAGCGCAACTTGCAGCAAAGGATTCCCGTTCCGCAAGGAAGCCATAACCGGGATGAATGGCGTCCGCACCGCATTTACGGGCGATATCAATGATCTTATCAGCCCGAAGATAGGAATCGCGGGAAGGTGCAGGGCCGAGCAAATAAGCCTCGTCTGCGTAACGGACATGAAGAGCGCTGCGGTCCGCTTCGGAATAAACAGCAACCGATTCGATACCCAGTTCGCGGCAAGTGCGCAGGATTCGTACGGCGATCTCACCACGATTAGCGACTAATATCTTCTTGAACATGGTTTTCTCCAATTACCGGGGGCATACTTATAACGGTATATTTCCGTGCTTTCTGGGCGCATTGGATTCGCGTTTATTTTGGAGCATCTCCAAGGCATTAATTAAACGCGGACGGGTCTCTTTCGGTTCGATGACATCATCGATAAAGCCTCGCTGCGCAGCCACATAAGGATTTGCGAATTTCTCGCGGTAGTCTTCGATAAGCTCTTTTTTCCGTTGAGCAGGATCTTTGGAAGAGCCGAGCTCTTTGCTGAAGATCTTGCCTACCGCACCGTCCGGGCCCATCACAGCGATCTCGGCACTCGGCCAGGCGAGGTTCAGGTCGCTGCGAAGATGTTTACTGCTCATTACAATATATGCCCCACCATAGGCTTTACGCGTTATGACGGTCAGCTTGGGTACCGTGGCCTCGCAATATGCGTAGAGCAATTTAGCGCCATTCCGTATGACACCGTGATGCTCCTGATCGGTCCCCGGCAAATAACCGGGGGTATCCACGAAGGTCACTACCGGAATATTGAAGGCATCACAAAAACGAATAAAGCGGCCTGCCTTCTCTGAAGATTTAATATCTAGAACACCCGCGAGGAAGTCAGGTTGGTTAGCAACGATACCGACAGTGTGCCCACCGAGCCGTGCAAACCCAATCAAAATATTGGGAGCGTATGCTTCCTGTATTTCAAAGAATTCGGCTTTATCCATAACCAGGCGAATGACTTCGTGCATGTCGTAGGGTTTACCGGGATCGTCCGGAATTATCGTATCCAAAGCCTCTTCGGTCCGGAGAGGATCATCACCACTATTAACAAAAGGTGCATCCTCCATGTTGTTCTGAGGTAGATAGCCGAGTAACTTGCGAACAAGGAATAACGTATCTGATTCACTATCGCCTGCAAGGTGGGATACTCCAGATTTTTCGGTGTGGATGGATGCACCGCCCAATCCTTCAAAATCAACCTCTTCATGTGTGGCAGACTTAACAATGTCCGGCCCAGTGACAAACATATAAGACGAATTACGAACCATTAAGATAAAATCTGTCAAAGCAGGTGAATAGACAGCGCCACCGGCACACGGGCCCATAATCACACTGATCTGCGGAATTACACCCGAGGCCAGGGTGTTGCGCAAGAAAATATCTCCATATCCGGCTAGCGAGACCACGCCTTCCTGAATGCGTGCGCCGCCGGAGTCGTCCAGGCCGACCACTGGCGCCCCGGCTTTTATAGCCATGTCCATGATCTTACATATCTTGGCCGCGTGCACCTCCCCCAGCGACCCACCGAAGACCGTAAAATCCTGAGAGAATAAATAGACCAACCGGCCCTCAATCGCGCCCCAACCCGTAATCACAGAATCGCTCAGATATTTTTGTTCATTAAGATTGAAGTCATGTGTACGGTGTTCAACGAAAGCGTCGACTTCGCGGAAAGAGCCTTTATCAAGAAGAAGATCTATCCGCTCGCGAGCGGTGAGGCGTCCTTTTTTATGCTGGGCTTCAATTCGAGCCTGTCCACCCCCCAGGCGCGACTTATCCCTCATCTCTTGCAGCTGCCGGATTTTTGCGTTTTCAGTCATAAGTCTCTCTTTATGAAATAAATATAGTTATAGTGGTCAAGAACGACTACTGTTATGAAACCCAGCAAGATGATCGTTAAAAGAAAATCAAACTGCCAATTTGCCCGAACTTGGGGTTGGATGAAAAGTCTGTCTGCCCAGAACCAAGCTGCGTAAATAAAACTCGCAACCAGGATAGCGATGCGCGACCAGACTTCACCGCGTATAAAACCCCAGAATAAAACAAGGCCGGTTAATGCCCATATTGCGCCGGTTAGGCCTATATAAAAGATCCCGGGCCATGGGGCATAGGTCCCCAGTGTATCACGCCAGGCTATGCTTGTCGCAAGTCGAACTATATTCCAAGCTGTAATAATTAACACCAACCACAGGAGTAAAGTTATTCTTAGGGGAAGTTTTGTATGTATCTGCATCTTAAGCTTTAAAATAATTATATTTACTCATATCTTCTTAGTGGGAATAACGTCCACCATCTCCGAACCATGTTTCCAGCTTTAACGAGGAGAATGCCTTTGCGTGCCTCGCTAAGCGCACCTGCATATACGATCTACGAGTACGAAGAATTGCGCAGAGAGCCGTGAGTATTATAAATTATAAGAAAATCACGAAATGAGCGAGCAATGGGGGAAATCCTTTCGTAAAGCAATGATTATACGTTTGCCATCGAAAACGATGAGACCATCAGACGAGGAAAGGATGAGTCTTGAGTTAAGCCATTTCCGGAAAATAAATATAAGGTTTAAATTAATTACGGCATGAGGCGCATTAAGTCTTTCCCGCCCCAACTGATCAGCGGTACGAGCCGGTTTGTATACTGGCCGCGATAGGGGATTGAATTTAATAGGTCCGGATTTGCAAATATATATCTCACTCCGGATTTGTAAAGATAATCGGCCGAATTTCCTTTTTGTAAGGCTTGAAAATACCCATTACTATTGACAAGCCCATCCATATTCACGATTGTTCTATTATGAATCAAATAACCAAGGTTACCCCCACCGGTTGTACCGATTATGTCGCCAGGTTTTGTGTGGGCTTCCAAAAAGGGTACAAGGTCCATGTATGGGGCATTCGGCGGCGTGTGTCCATATGGATTTAATGCAACCGTATCCTGCCAATAACTGGAAACGTTTATAAACGCAAACCCGGCAACCACTCCCCACATCAGAAAGCGCGTGAAAGCCCATCTTTTCATCAATAATTCGTATACTACATTGATCAGTAACACTGAGATAACCGTCAACAGAACAGGCTCAGTTAACCAATACCATTCCTTGGGAGCTGCATAGCCAGTGATATTATAAGAAAGGATCTGTATCCAACTACCAACGAAAAGGGGAATTAATCCCGCTTTAATAACGACGTGTGTCGTTTTTATCCTACTTATCAATAAAACAATGCAAATTACTAAAAATGATATCGCCAGGACAAGGAGGAAATCTTTCTGCCAGGATGGGTTGCCATATTTCTTCGACTCTTTAAACCATATTTCGTTCGCCCAATTTCTCAAAGTTGTTGTGTAAGGCTGCCAAGCATCAAAATCGCTATATGGATCAAGGGCAAAAAAGGAAAGTATTGATTTAGCCGAACCCCCATAAACATTGACCGCAAATGTTCCCCACCAGCGTTTCACCAAGCCACTAATCGGGCTGGAAATCCCAAAGACCAGCTTATTAAAAACCATATATATTGAAAGCGCACCCCCAAGAATCCCATAATATATCGCCCCTTCTTTGAGCCAATCTTTCCAATGAGTTTTAAATAAATCAACCGGTGTAACCACCGGTGATGGTTCCCTTCTTAGGCGGAATCCATAGGCTGCCACTCGAATTAACAGGA
>CAZPCR010000131.1:0-7857 GCA_964585035.1 uncultured Anaerolineaceae bacterium | reverse complement strand
AGCCTCTCCACTTAATCTGACAACGGAGGAATGGGGAATCGCCATTTTCAAGGTGTTGGCCAACGTGCCAGGCTCGGTGCCGGGTGAAACAGCCACTCTGATGGTCTTCGGGAATACGAAGCTGGATAAAACCTCGAATGGGCTGGATTCGTTTTACTTTTCAAGCGAGCTGGGGCAGGTCGTGTGCGACAAGGTGCCGTTCGATGGGATCTTAATCAACATGCCAAAAGGGGTGGGGTGGACTTTCAATGTGAATGGGACGGACCTGACCCTGATAGGAAACGCCAGCCTGAAGGCGAACAAAAACGGCACTATGGAGGTTGGCCTATACAATGGGGCGGGGGAGATCACCTCCGATGGGCAGACGCAGTATTTTGGAGCAGGGCAAAATGTCTCGGTCAATCTGGGTGGCTCCAACGGGAATACGGCGGTCGGCCCACCATCCAAACCATTGCCGCTCTCACCCGAGGAATTGAAAGTGGTCTGCACGATGACGGGAAATAACTGTACCCCGGATAGCATCTCCAAAGTCGATGCCGTGCAGGCACAGTCCATCATCCAATCCGCTCTAATACCGGTGTCGTCCAATATTGCATCTCCACTTCCTCCGCTAAGTATTCAGACCGTCGCAGCATCTCCCTTACCTCAGGCCATTATACAAATCCCTGTGGTAATACCGACTGGAAACATTACACCTGCTAAAAGCTCGTTGGCCACACCCATCCCTAGTAATGGGAACAGCAGCAGCAGCAGTGGAAGCAGCAGCAGTAGTGGTAGCAGCGGCAGTAGTGGTAGCAGTGGAAGCAGTGGAAGTAGCGGCAGTAGTGGTAGCAGCGGTAGCAGCGGCAGTAGTGGCAACAACGGCAATAATAGCAATAACGGCAATGGCAAGGGGAACGGCAACGGTGGCAGCGGAAAATGCAATGGAAACGGTAATAAAAACTGCCCCTAAGACAAACACTTTGACGCTCACCCCAACTGAAAAACCGACCTTGACAACTACATTTACGATGCTGTTTACTTCGCCAGCAAAAATCAAATCCGGTCAGGCAATTAAAATGTCTGGCTCTTCGGCATCGCCTCGGGGGTATCCCCTACGTTTTCGTTGATATTAACAGCCAGGTTCCTGGCTCTCATTGATCATTTCAAAAGTAAAATTCCAGACTATGAATGAAGACCTTATCCTCCTGAATGATCTTCGCCCCAAGGCGCGATTCCTTAACTACCAGCTTCTCGAGCAGATCGGCTCGGGCGGGGAGGGCGTGGTCTGGTCGGGTGTGGACCCGGAACATAATCGCATCGTCGCCATCAAGCTGAACGAACTATCCGAAGTCGATGAACAAAAGGTGAAAGATCTAATCTTCGACAAGCAGATGGACAAGCTGTTGTTGCTGCGGCATCCACACATCCTCCCGATGTATGATTACGGTCTGACGAAAAACATCCACTATTTGGTGTCCCCTTACATACCGGGAGGCTCACTGAGTGACCGGTTAAGGGGCAAAGAACTGGCTATCCACGACGCCCTGCGCTTCGCCGCTGAAATTGCTGGCGCTCTCCACTTCCTGCACGGACAAAACATCCTCCACCGGGACTTGAAACCGTCCAATATCCTGCTCGATTTCAGCGATAACACTTACATCGGCGACTTTGGACTGGCACGTTTCATCTCCAACACAACACAGGCGCTCCACACCGGACGCGGAACCCCTCCTTACTCGCCTCCAGAACAGCTTTCCATGAAGGTGATGACACGACAATCCGACATTTTTAGTTTCGGAATATTGTTATTCGAAATGTTCACCCGCCACCTGCCCTGGGATGGGGAAAAGTCCCTGGGTATGCAGCAACTCTATTCGAGGGAGGAGCTGCCGGATCCCTGCCAGATCAACCCTCAACTGCCGCCTGATCTGACGAAGGTCCTGCGATGGATGACCGATGCCAATCCAACTTCCAGGCCGGGATCGACCGGTGAAGCACTGCGTGAATTATGTATTGCGTTTGGGATCGACCCTCTACAATATCGCTCCGATCGATTAGCTGTCGAATCCCATGAACGCGAAATCGATGCACAGGAACTCCTCAAGAGCAGTCTGATACACTGGGACCCAAAGGGAGGAGACACGGTGGCCCTCAAACTGAGCAATTTTGCTGTGGTCGAGATGGAGCAAAAACAGGTGAAGGTTACCAACCACCCGAACGATATGCAGCGTTATTTGCTCCACAGTGCACTGGTCTTTGGGCTGGAGGATGATTACTGGTGGACAAAGGTCGAAGATGTTGCTTTGAAAATGGATGTGGCGAACTCCCTGATCAGCAAAGAAGATGAAGTAATTACTGCTCGCGTGGTGGGTCATTTGCTAAACGACCAGAGACTGACGGCTTCGAAGGAAATCCTTTCAATTGGAATGATCGAAAAATTGATCAAAACTGTGGGAAGTGCAAACGCCCCCCTGCTTCGCCAACAGATTCTGCAAGTTCTGCGCAAACTATCCCCCCGGCCTAACGAATGGCGGACGACAGCCTTCAGTGATGAATTAGATCGTTCCATGGCTAACCTGGTTTTAGACGATACCATCCAGGGCGATGAAGCAGCGCACTTGATCGGGCATATCCGTTCCATCACAGCCGTCAATATTGTCATCCAGAGCGCAGTCGAAGACAGGCGCATCCCCGCCCTACTGGAAATTCAAAAGGTTGCGGGGGGCCTGCCTGCTTCCTTATCAGTCAGGACACGTCTGGCTGTTTCTACAGAACTCATGCTGGGACACTTCATTGACCGGCCGTTATCACTCCTGGCGGTTTTCTTGACTGCTTATTTCGGCTCGGTAATCAGCGTAGGGATCCAGAATTACTTGATCATTCGCATCCCGGACTATATGGACATCGTCCGCATCTCGGTCTCGTTGGAGCGGGGTCTGTTCCTGGGTGCCTTTTTAGGTGCGGGGATCTTGCTGATTCGGTTAATTGTGGAACGTTTTCCTTTTTCAAAGGTGCTCTACCGCATTACGATCGCGACGATCACCGGTGGATTGATCTTTTCGATGGGATTATTCACGTATGATATTCTCATGGTCAAGATCGACCTGCATGGCATGCTGTTTGCAGCAGGCTGCATACTGGCCGCCTTCGGTTTTGCCCAGGGCAGCTTGCTGCGTACCAGGTCACTGAGAATGCTGGTCACCGCCGGAGTGGTCCTTTCGGCCCTGGCTCTAACCTGGATCATTCACCTTGCTCTGCTCAACACCGGCATCAATCTCTCACCGTTGTTTTATTATGAATATACATGGAGCCCCTGGCAGATACTGGGCACGATGCTGCTCTTCAGCCTGCCCATATCTTTTTTGGGTAACCTGGTCAGCCTTTCTCCCCGAGAGATTGGAGACAATCTACCACCGACCATTTTGTGACCGTCAATACCACCCCGTCGAGGAATTGACAACGTTTAGTGTGTTTGAAAAAATACTTTGCACCATATATTTTCGAAATCATGGCCTGCCGTTTTTATCGTTCCCCCTGTAAAAGGACCGCACCAAGCCATAATCCCCATACTATACTCAACAATACTTGAATAAGGTTTAGTGTGGATCCCAGGCGGGATGATACAAAGAAAGAAATCAATCGGATCAGACTGCCAGCTATGACGATAGTTCCCAGGAATACAGGTAACTTTCGTGTTTGAACTGCCGCCCAGCCCCAAAGCAGGGTACTGCAACTTCCCGCGAACGGGGCGGAATTGAGCAATCCGTTGATCACAACCGTGGCAGATACGAAAGCTCCGAGAGAAAGCGAAGGGTTTTGTGCATTCAGGCTTTTTAGTGTAGACACCATGGCCGTGCCGAACATTCCATAACTGATCCAAAAGATGGAGCTGGCCAGGGCCGCGGCAACCGATATCTGCATCAAAGCCGGCGGATTGCCCTGCAGGCGATCATATACTCCCAGTGCAACAATCACCGACAATCCAAATACCAGGAACAGTGAATAATACGTCTTCAAGGCAGAGGCGGTAACTACGGGCAGCACTTTGTCGGGGATGTTTAAGTCGCCCGGCTTGATCCCGATGATCGGGAGCAGGACGAACACAAAAAACAGTACCACGATAAGACCAATGGCCTGAACAATGGAAGCGATACCGGCAGTTTTCTGCAGACCGTTCATTTGATCCTCCTTGGAGATCGTCTCCAATTTTTACTTCACACGACATCGTAATTTTATTAAAAGTTGATACTGCTTCATACTTGTGGGGTCACATCCTATCGGACCCCGGTTACGTACATTTCACACTTTCTGTAATATCCATCAATGACCATAATGTTTCGATCCCTTTATAATCGTAAACAGGATATTTATAAAGGTCAATCCCGGGTTTCGGAGACGATTTGAATTGACACACTCCAAGTTGCCGGATGGATTACCGGCATTTAAGCGGTGTAATCAGCTTTTCAACTATTCTGAAATACTCATTATTCGGGTCTTTAGGTATAATAAGCCCGGGAAGGTGTAACCGTCATGCGATCTTCCCGTTACGAAACCTTACAGGATTTGGGAATTGATAAGATAAGGTCCGAACCAGTGCAAAAGAAGATATCTGTCAACACGATTAAATTAAGCAGCCGACACGCTGAAATTGTCGGGTATCGTATCAACGCATAGAGGCCTCCAATGAGACTTAAGGGACTGTTCGAAGATCGCCGCTTTCTTTACGTCGTTATCTTTCTTATATTGTATTCGTTGATCATTCTCGGCATAAATCTGTATTTGTTTGCGGGGAATAATTCACCTACAAATGTTAACGACACGGCGAATGTCATCTCGATCCTGATCGTTTCCATATTTGCCATCCGGCTGTGGATATCCAATCGAAAGAACGTTGATCAGAACCGGATCTGGGGCTTGCTGGCTTTGGGAAGCGTCTCGTGGGTTTTTGCGGAATCCATCTGGTTGTATCTCAGTTTGCGATCTCCGGAGATGCCCTATCCATCCGCTGCCGACTATTTCTGGATCTTCGGATATATCCCGTTCTCTGCCGCCTTCATCCTGCGCCGCAGCCGCTATCGGATCGCATCCACCCCTCTCCAAAGAAATTTGAACATCCTGGTAGCCGCCTTGTTTATTTTGGCTGTGGGTGTTTTTATCATTTGGCCGATCATGACTACCTTTGATCCAACGAAGATCGACCAGGATCTGTTGAACATTGCCTACCCCGTGGCAGATGTTATTTTGTCGATCCTGGTATTGAACATCTTTTTCTCGACACAAACAGGCCGGTTTTCCGTCACGTGGCGGCTGCTGGCTTTCAGCTTCCTGGTCCTGTCGGTCAGCGACCTTATGTTTTCGTATACCGACTCGATAGGTATTTACTATCCAAACGGACAGCCCAATGCCATATCCATTGCGTTGGATGTGTTATATAACGACTCCTATTTATTAATGGCGGTGGGCGTGTTTGCCTTCAGCCTGATCCTGGAAATGGATCGAGGGGTCAGGAAAGGTGCCAGCCCCACCTCCCTGACGAAATCCAGCATCCTGATTTTTGTCGATACAAACCTTCGGATCATTTCATTCAGCAAGAATTTCTTATCGCACATGAACGATCAGGACAAGCAGAAATACGAGAAGGCGCCGCTCAGCCAGGCGCTCGGGATCGATCCTGAGACCGAAACTGCCATTAGGAAAGAGGCTCTAGCACAAGGTTCGGTTAGCAACAAGCCGCTGGTGATCAAAACCGCGGATGGCACTCAGAAGGATGCGTGGCTCACAGCGGTTGCCATCCGCGACCATGAAAATCAATTCACCAATCTGGGCATCGTCCTGCGCACAAACCAGTCTGAAATGGCTGGAGAAGAGGCCCAACCCACTGACGAACAGCAGGGATTGATCGACCACTACCTGACCCTGGCGGGTACGCAGACAAAAGAAGAAAAAGAGATCCTGCAGGATTACTATCTGGAGCTGATAAGATTGTTCTATTCGATCGTGCGCCAATTCAGCGGGCACAAGGTCGCCGATGGGTTGACGGAACATTTGGATCAGATCGCGGAAAAAAAGGGCTGGCAGGTTACGCATGTAGGGCAGGAAATAAAGATATCCCAGGAATACGATGCCCGCACCATGGCGGATGCAATGTTGGTCCTGCTGCAGGAGGGAAGGCGCTATGCCGTGGATGCCTCGAGCGCGGAAATTGTCGATGAGGAGATCAGAATTGTGGATCAAAGTATCACCCCTGATGCCATTCGCTCGCTGAACAAATTCGAACTTCGGACAGCCGTCAGCGGCTAAACCGTTGTAAAGGTTTGCAAGTCATCGAAATGAAGAGACGACCCGCCGGGTCGTCTTTGTTTAATGACGCTACGGTCAATTATTGGATCGCAGTTCTACATACTTCACGTCCGCAATATCGCCTGCTATGAGACAGGTACATATCGTTCGTCTGCCCCGAGTAATCGCCTGAGGGCGGGGACGGGCAGACCGGCGTGGCCCACTAATACCCGCAGCTCCATGGCAAGCTGCCGCATTTCATCCGGCGCCTGCGACACGTGGTAGGCCACTCCGATTTCCCCGAATTTGGAATTCAGCAGTGCGCGCATTTCCGATACTTGCGCGGACTTCGGTGTGATCCTGATGGTATCTTCTAATAAGGGGACGATCTTGTGCCCCAGAGCGCGCAGCACCTGGTGCGCCTCCCGCCGGGCATCGACGAAGAGTTTCAAGTCCTCGTCGGAGCGGGCCAGCGCCGACAGGTCGCAGTTGTATTTCATCGCCAATTTTCCAATGAGTGCTACCCCAACCGAGTGGGTCATTTGGTGATCGATCATATCCTTTGAAGGTTTTGCCTTGATCCCCGCGCTGTGCAGGATTGCGACGAGGCGCTTGAGCCTCGGGGTGATCGTGCCATCCATTTCCCCGAACGGAGGGGTGGCGGCTCCTGTGAATACGAGGGCGCGGATGATGTCGCCGTCCCGCTTTCCGCCTGCGATGACGGTTCCCAGCATGATCCGCTGCCTGCCTATGACTCTGGCGAATTCAGCCGGGCCGGAAATGTTGTTGCCCATGAAGACGATGTTCGGGGACCTGTTTTCCGCCAGTACTGGCAAAAGATCCGCTACCTGGTTTTTGCGGACGATGACGAGTATGTAATCATAAATGCCTTCCGGCTCGAGAGAGTCGATGACCGGGACTTTCGTTATGGTTCGTTTATGAGTAAACGGGTCTTCGATGATGATCCCCTCGTCTTTTATTTCTTCATAACGCTTCCCGCGCGCCAGGACCTTCGCATCAAGCCCGGCATTGCACAGGCATGCGATCACAGCCGAACCGTTCACTCCGGCTCCGATTACGAGAATCTTTGCGTTATCTGTTTTCATCCCAATACCCTTTTACTGCCTGATCAATGTTCTCCAGACAGTATAACTGCCTTTAGACACGCCCTCTAATGTCCTAAAGCCAGACCACTATCTTGCCTCCGCTTAGCTCCTAGATTCTACTGCGCCCAATTACTAATTTACTAACCTATACCCATTTATTCCCAAACTTGAGACACAGTGGACACTATGGACAAAATTGTGTAAATCCTGATACTCCATGGATGGTTTTTAACTTGAATTAGAACATATGTACTGTATAATAAATGTAACGCAAAGGCTTTCGGAACTTGGAACATGAAACTAGAAACCTTTTACTTATCACCTAATCACCCGATCCCCATTCCCGAGAATCGAATATTGCTCTCCGATTCCATTCGATCCTCCAAAAACTCAGCCATTTTCTACTCAAAATTATTTTGAAAACACAGATCTCGCCTGAGGGGAGGGTTGAACCTCATTTGAATGGGTTGGAGGGAGGATTTGAACCGGA
>CAZPCR010000130.1:0-7902 GCA_964585035.1 uncultured Anaerolineaceae bacterium | reverse complement strand
ATGGCTTCCCAAACGGTTATGAATGGAGTTTTGCGTCAGCTCGACAGGACTTATGGTATGAAAGACATTGGTTTGTGGGAAAATTGCATGGAATAGAACGTGTATGGAACAGCAAAGGAAGCCTCCGGCGTGGATATCCGAAGTTCTATATTGCAGATCAAGCAGTCTCCAAACAAAAGTACATCAAGATGGCGTTGAAAGATAAAACCTTGCCCGCATTTCGTAAAAAGGATGACCTGCCTTATCGAAAATTGCCATCAGAGATCAAATGACTTATGGCAAGCATTTTTCTGATATTGATTTTTTTACATCTCAAGTAGATTCAGCGCCAATGCAATCAGTTAGCCCTCTCCTCATATATCGGCAATCGAAAGGCGGAAAACCACGTTATGACAAATCCTTTTGATTTTGACAACTTTCGCTCGTACCTTTACGACGCATCAAAAGTGGCTTTTTCAGCCATTCAAAATGCCCATACAAATGAACACTTTTATTCATTCGCGCTGGTTACCAGCGGCGATTTGGCTTATGTCTACCCAACTGCAAGCAGCGAGGAGGGGTTGACCCAGGCTGCACAAAAATATTTTGATAAAGGAAGTAAATCGGACAAGGGAAAAACTTTACAACAACTGCGCGACGAGCTAAGGTGGAGTCTCGGAGATTCCTATCTTAACATGGAAGATAATACTTACTTTGAGGTGGTAAATGCCTTGGTCGCAAATATAAGCGACATCGTCGATGAGTTTCCAGAAGATTCATGGGATGAATTCGATGCGTTTGTCGCCCAATTTATGGGTGTTTGTGCGGATGTATTGAAGCGTTTGGATAGTGAAAATCTATTTGGAGCAGGTGAGCAACGGGAGGCTATCACCCTCAATATCTTGATGGGAGACCAAAGCGATGAAGAAATGCAGAAATATGCCAAGTTATTAAACCCAGCTTCGGTTTATGAACGCTTTTGCATGGAACTCGCTTCTCAGGTATGAAGGCGGCCTTATACCGCGTGAACGCTATACTTGCTTCACTCATCGGAGCGATCGGCTCGACAAGCGCGGTATTTCCCCTAAGTGATCCGGGATGATATTCGAAAATTTGAAATCGAACCGGATGTATCAGAAATGAGTAGTCTGATTGGCATGGTTTTGACCATCCCATCATCTTCGAAGCATGCTTTAATTGTTTACTGAAAGGTTCACGAAAGATGGATAATCAAACCGGCATAACCTGTTCTTCCGTCGACCTGAGAATTAAATCCGACCTGAAATCGGGTGTCATCGAAGCTCTCAATCCGCAGGAGCACGTACAGATCCTGCAGGACGCGGGGAATGTGCTCCAGGTTCAGGTAACCCGCTGGGATAATCCCATTGTGGGGTATGTCCTAAAATCTTCGATCATCGTTCCTAAGGTGAACCAGCAGGTCTTTCCGTTAGTCGATCTCGGAAACAATATCGAGATCCCGTCCGTCCCGGTATCGGTGCCTTTGGCGACTTTCCTGACCTGGCTTAATTCCAAGAGTGAATCTCCGTGGCTGCCTGCAGACTATCTGGATAGTATAAAAAATGGTCAAAAGCCTTCGGTGGGGGCATCGATCCGCCAAACTATAGCCAACCACCAGGCCGATTGGGACGCCTGGGTGAGTGAGGTCAACCAGCAGGGCCGTCAAACATCAGCCACGCTGGATGAATGGCTGGTGATACTGGCGGGAGGGCGTACGATGTGGAGCTTCCGCACGGAAAGGTTATTCGCACAACCTTCCAGCGGTGCGGCTCCGGCCTGGGTCACACGGAATGACATCCTGCTTTGGACGGGTCACGTGGTGCTCAATAACAAGGAGCCGAAATACAAGCTCTGGTACCAGGTTAAATTCACGAAGCTCGATAAGGAATTCCAGGGCTGGTACAAAGCGAGCCTGTTGGAGGAATTCATCGTCCCGACGCCGGATACGGACCTGACGGACCCGGCTAATAAAGCGAAAGCCTTCGATCTTTCACACCCGTTGTTACGGCTGCCCGCCGACCCTGAAATCGATGCCGCCCGGAAGGCAGGGCTTAGAGGCGCCCAGTACATCAACATCAATGGCGCGACAGGCTGGTCGAAAGTCAACCATAACTTGTGCGGCGAATTCTGCGTCGCGGCGCTGGGCGGCAGCGACGTGATCCCCTTTTTGAAATTATGGATCGCCTCGTATAAGAACGCCAAGGATATTCTTAGAAACGATACCGGCACAACCATCCTGGACCTTGAATCAATGCTGGATACAATTAAAAAGACCTATGAATACTTTCGTGCCGAAGCGAGCGTTGTCCCATTAACACCGGGATATTTGCAGAAGGTGCTCGACTCGGGCAGGATGCCCCTGATCGGAACAGGTATCAACAGTGGTGATGGCCAAATTAAATGGAGCAGCCCAGCCCGGCATTGGGTGGTTATCGAAGACATCATCCCTGTGGCTAACAGCGCCTGGGTGCGCTTGTATAATCCCTTTTCAGACAAAGAGGAAGTGTATCCCTACGATATGGTGTTCGACGCCGTAAGCGGAACTGTGATCGGGCTTTTGGTGACGCCAAACCGTCCATAAAAAAACCGCGGGACTTACAAAATATCAGAAAGTCCGGAAAGTAAACCACTCCACATCGAGGTTGCCGCTGCCTTTGAATGGGTAATAACCTGGATCTTAAAATTGAACCCAGGGGGTCAGAAATAAATTGGCTATACTTTCGTAATTGACAAGTTTTTAACCTACTATTTATAATAGAAAAATGGATGCCAGTTGCTTATCGCATCCGTATCTGTTGTTGATTCCAGGAAACAAGAGACGGTAAACAATATTTGTACGTGATTTCTGCAGTACCTGCACTGAAACAATGGTGTATCATGTGTTCAAATCCTGAAAGGCGGCCGAAAGATGGATAATCAAACCGGCATTACCTGCTCTTCTGCCAACCTGCGAAATACGCCAGACCTGAAATTGGGAGTCATCGAAGCTCTCAACTCACAGGAACACGTCGAGATCATCGGAGACGCGGGGACCATGTTCAAGGTTCAGACGACACGCTGGAACCCACCCATCGTGGGATATGTCTTAAAGTCTTCGATCATTGTCCCCAAAGTCAGTCCGCAAATCTTTTCAAACATCGATACGGGCAACAATGTTGCGATACCCTCTGTACCGGCATCGCTACCCCTGGCGACATTCCTGACGTGGTTCAGTTCCCAGGGCGAACCTTCCTGGCTGCCTGCGGATTATCTGGCCAGCATACAAGCAGGCCAAAAGGCTTCGGTAGGAGCCATGATCCGCCAGACGATCGCGGGCCATCAGGCCGATTGGGATGCATGGGTGAGCGAGATCAATCAGCGAGGGCGTCAGAGCACGGCGACGATGGACGAATGGCTGGTGATCCTGGCAGGCGGTCGTACGATGTGGAGCTTCCGCACGGAAAGGATATTTGCACAACCCTCCCAAAGTGCGGCAGCCCCGGCCTGGGTCTCCCCAAGTGACGTCCTGCTATGGACGGGCCACGTGCAGTTCAACAACCAGGAGCCAAAATACAAGCTGTGGTACGAGGTTGAATTCACGAAACTCGATCAGGCGTTCAAAGGCTGGTACAAAGCAGATCTGTTGCAGGAATTCATCATGCCAACGCCGGATACAGACCTGACGGATCCAGAGAACAGCGGCAAGGTCTTCGATCTTTCACACCCGTTGTTACGCCTGCCGGCAGACCCCGAAATCGATGCTGCCAGAAAGCTTGGCACCGGTGCACAATACATCAACACCATTGCAGCGACAGGCCGGTCAAAGGTCAACTTTAATCTATGCGGCGAATTCAGCTGCGCGGCACTGGGCGGGAGCGATGTGATCCCCTTTTTGAAGTCCTGGATCGCTTCTTATAAGAACGGCAGCACCATACTTCAAAACGACAGCGGCACAAGCATTCAGGACCTTGAATCGATGCTTGACGTGTTCAAAAAGACCTATGAGTTCTTTCAAGCGGAAGAGAGCGTCATCCCTTTAACTCCGGGATATTTGCGCAAGGTGATCGACTCGGGCAGGATGGCCCTGGTGGGTACGGGCATCACTCATGACGGGCAGCTTAAATGGAACAGCCATATCCGTCACTGGGTGGTGATCGAAGATATCATCATGGTTAGCAACAGCGGCTGGGTGCGTGTATACAATCCTTATCCCGATAAAGAGGAAGTCTATCCATACGATGTGGTGTTCGACGCAACCACCGGGACAGTGATCGGGCTGTTGGTGGCTCCGACCCATCCTTAGAGATCGATGTTGATTCCAGAAAAGAGATATGCGGCAGGGCGTACGCCCTGCCGCATATCTCTTTTCTGGATGCATCGCGTCAGGAAAATGAGTTGAACCTAAAAATCTATTTCTTCACCATTCCATTCGATGTCGTAGGTCGAAGCCGCCAGCAAACTCAATCCATGCTCTCTGCCTAACTTAAGATAAGCGAAGATGCTTCGCCATTGAAGCAGGAATGGCAGCGGGTCCATCAGATCGAAGATTACATCACGGCTGGAAAAGAAAGTCCGAAGCCATTTGCCGAACCGTCGTTTTTTTATCGACGAACTCAGAGCGTACACAAGCATGCCGGTTGCCAGCATTGCGGATTGATTAATGCGAGGTGTTACACACGGGAGTGAATCATCCAGGAACGCATTCGCAAATTCCGGCTGCGAAGAGAGCAGGTGGACTCCGCTTGTGGCGCGTGGATTGCATTCGAGCGCATTGATCTCCCCGTCGGGAGTCTCCACAAAATCAAAAGCAATTTGACCGGTAAATTCGATGGCGGCCACAAAGCGTTGGACCCAATCGAAGGCAGCCTGGTGAGTGATGGGCTGAAATACAATGGCTGCCCCCCGGCCGGCGGTGAAGTCGGAGTAATAAGCAGCATGGGCAGTCAAACGGCCACGATGAGCAACGGAATAGGTACAGATTTCCCTGCCGCCGATCAGTTCCTGGGCCACCCAGTGAGTTGCAGAATCGAAATTCACCAAGGTAAGAGCCTCTTTGATAGTCGGGTCGTAGAGCGTCCGGGTGGCGAAGCGTGAATAAACAGGTTTGATTATTAATTTACGCCATTGGGAAAAGGCCAGCAGAAGTTCGTCCATTGTGCCGACCAAAAAGGTTTCTGGAACCGTAAGTCCCATGTCCGATGCGTGGAGTGCAAAAGACCATTTATTATGAACCATCTGTAATTTTTCAATCGACTCCGCAAACACTTTACATGGCAGCTGGTCACGACCCATTCCAATGTAAAAGACTTCTTCACAGGTCGGAATAAGCAGGTCGATCTTATTCTGAATTATGATCGTCTTGAGGGCTTCAAGAAAAGCGGGCGTCTCCTGGCGGGGAGGCGGGACGAGATAATTAGCCACAAGCGCACGGCTCGGTTGAGAGAGATGCCCACGCGCCGACTCAGCCATGAAGACCTTGTGACCCGTCCTATGAAATACACGTGCCAGTTCGAGGGCGGCCGGCGCCCGGCCACCCGTCAGCAGAATATTGGCCATTTAATAAGTTAACACCAACCCACCCATGTTAAGCCCGGCGCCTGTACCAGCGATCAGTACTTTATCCCCGCGCCGGATCCGGTCCTGGCGGACGGCATCATAAAGCGTAGCGGGAATGGAGGCTGCCACACAATTGCCGAGCCATTCGAGCGTATGCATGATCCTGTCTGCGGGCCAGCCGAAATGAGTCAACATGAGCAGCCCGACCTTGCTGGCTTGATGCGGGACGACTGCGTCGATATCCATAAGCCCTTTGGATAAACCGGGATAAAGTTCTTCGAGGAAGTCATCTCCGACCTTGCGGACCATACGCAGCACCGCGGGACCGTCCATATGAAAAAGGTTATCCTCGGGTCTGGTAGTCGGCCGGTTGGGAGGGTGCCCCGAACCACCCCCCATGATCGAAGTAAGGTATGCACCAGCGCCGTAGGTTTTCATATGTGCATGATGAAGCAGGGATCTCTCCCCGCTCTGCGAACGGGTCACGACCACCGCGGCGGCGGCATCCCCGACAAGAGAGGCGGATTCAGGTTCCTGAGGGTTTATACCACAGGATGAAATATCGGAACTAACGATCAATATATTTTTATACCTGCCCGTGCAAAGGAAATTGGCGGCGACATCCAGGCCCGAAATAAAGCTCAGACAGGTGGTGTGGACTGTCATCGAGGGAATGCCGGAATCACCCAACCCCAGCTGGCGTTGTATCAAGGCGCCGGTATCCGGGATGGCCTGTTCAGCCGTGCCCGAGGCATTGACGATCAAATCAATTTGATCGGGTCTGAGGCCAGCTTCATCGAGCGCTTCGCGTCCGGCCTGCGCTCCCATAAACGAACTGGTCTCATCGGTTACCCAGCGCCGCTCCCGGACTCCATTGCGGCGTTCCACCCAGCCGGCCGGCAGGCCGCACATTTTTTCAAGTTGCGAGCTCGGCACTACGCGCTGCGGAAGGTAGCGCCCGAGGCCGATACTCTTGAGAGGCAGGTTGACTTCCATTTAAGTCCTAAAAATCGTTCGTTTGAAAAACAGGGATGGCAAGATCGGATATTTTCTTCATGATCTTCCAGGGAATTTGCCGGCGGGCGGGGAGGTGAGCATGGTATACAGCATTATATTCAATCACGGACCTGCCGCCGCGCAGCTTTTTGAATTTCCCCACGCCCGCGCTGGCATGCACCCTCAGGCCGCGCGCTAAACCTTCCTGGATCGTCAACAAACTCAGGATCCGATACAGACCATCCTTTTGCGGCAGTTTTGCATCGTAGCCGAATAGGGGCTGAGTCATTAAGCCGTTGCGTACAAAGTATCCCATAATTGCGTCGATTTTCCCATTATGGCGCAGGGCTTTCAAATGCAGCAACTCCTGGTCACGGGCCAGCTTAATAAATTCTCTGGTGTACTGCGGATTGAAATGAGAATACTTTTCGAGATAAAGCTGGTTATACAGGTCCAATGCCCGGTACAATTCCTCGTCGGTTAGCTGTAGACCATCCACGACCTCATATTCGCTCCGGCGCATCAAGCTCTGGTCCACTTTAATTTGTTTTTTGTGCAGGGCGTCTTCCGGGTTTTGAAACCAGACTTGCCTGCTCAAAACCATTTCAAAACCATGCTTCCGTAGAGTTTCAAAGAGCATGGGATTACTGAAGTTGTCCACCGAGCGGAAGATAATCGGTCGATCCGGAAACCAGGCCGGCAGGGACTTAATCAATATCCCCAATTTTTCCTGGGAGAGAGACGGATATAGATTGGTCGAAAGCAGCCAATTATTGACGAGCACTACGCGGTCAAATCCGACAAGACGAAAATAACCTGCAAGGGGCAGCACGAGTAGCTTGAGGAAGGTTTCGATCCACCAATTATTCAGGCGATGGACTTCCTCGAAACTGCCATAGGAAATATAGTGATTGTACGGCGAGCAAGTGAATGTGTTATCCGGGTGATAGTTCGTGACGGTAATGGGGAGGACGGATTCTCCGACCCTGGCGATCAGCATTTCGGTATTGTAGACATTCCGAATGTACTTCTGCGGCCCATCCATCATGAAGGGAACAAGATAGCGGCGCGCATAGTCGCCATCGGGGGTAGCCGGCCAATCGAAAGCGGCAAGATCGGCGCGCGTATAGAGTTGAACATCCATGCTCATTATGTATTGACGGACGCCAGGGTTACAGCGCAATGAGAGGGGATGAGATGAACATCCGGGTGATCCATCCCGAGCCGGTGAAGACCCGATAATGTGGCTCGATAGGCTTTTGGGTCGTCGAACAGCAGGTTTGTGACCGCGTGCGGAAGACGATCTTCATTGATCGCTGGCGCGAGCCAGGCCGCATCGGCGACAAAGAAATAGGTTTGATCCTCGACCCCGCG
>CAZPCR010000129.1:0-7920 GCA_964585035.1 uncultured Anaerolineaceae bacterium | reverse complement strand
TCCACACAACAAAAGCGAAAGCTGCTGCGATCCGCGGCGAAGCGGAGCATATCATCACTATTGCACGGAACAGCGCCAGCGGCAGCGACTCGGATAAAGTTGCGGCACGCCGGCTGGTGGTCTCCAAGCTGGGCGATAACCAGATGATCAAGCGCCTATTCGATGAGATTGCCCCTCGTTTCACCAACCGGAACGGCGGATATACACGTGTAATGAAGCTCGGCCCGCGCCTCGGCGATTCGGCGGAGATGGTGATCCTCGAACTTGTTGAAGAGTAGACAGTAATACCGGTTTAGGCGGCTAAGGTCGCCATATCGATGGCACGTTACAAATTGATCCTTGCTTATGACGGAACAGCCTTTGCAGGCAGTCAACGCCAGGCGAAACGCAGGACCGTGCAGGGTGAGCTTGAGAAAGCCCTGTGTGTCCTGGGGTGGTCGGGTCGCTCTGTTGTTTTAGCAGGGCGGACTGACACTGGTGTGCACGCCTCAGGGCAGGTGGCTGCCTTCGACCTGGAATGGCAGCACAGTGTGGATGCCCTGCTTCGTGCTCTGAATGCCAGTCTGCCGGCTGACATGGCGGTGAGAAGGCTAGAAATTGCAAGTGCGGATTTCCATCCGCGTTTCGATGCTACCTTGCGCACGTATCAGTTTCGCCTGTATTGTGGCCAGGTCCGTGATCCATTATTAGACAAAATGGCTTGGCGCGTATGGCCCGCTGTTAACGAAGGCACCCTGGTCGAGACGGCTCTCCTGTTTTCAGGAAAGCATGATTTTTTGGCTTTTGGTTCGCCTCCGCACTCGGAGAGCAGCACAATCCGGACCGTGAGCCTTTCCGAGTGGAAGCGGGTTGAAAACGAGTGGCAATACGAAATCCAGGCCGAGGCCTTTTTATATCACATGGTGCGTAGGCTGGTATTCGTCCAGGTGGCTGTCGGGCAGGGAAAATGTACAAAAGAAGCTGTGGTCAAAGTCCTGGAAAGACCGCAGTCAAAAAATGAGATCCCTGCCGGGCTTGCGCCTGCACATGGATTGACTCTCGTCCAGGTAAGTTATTGAAGTGTCCTGACATGAATGAAACGGAGAACGAACGTGGAAAAAACTTATTATCCAAAAGCCAGTGAGATCGACCGGAAGTGGTACGTGGCAGATGCCGAGGGCCAGAATCTGGGCCGCTTTGCAGCTCACGTGGCGCATGTCCTGCTCGGCAAGCATAAGCCAACCTTTACACCCGGTGTAGAAATGGGCGATTATGTTGTGATCGTCAATGCAGAGCGCGTGACCGTCACAGGCACCCGGACCAGCATGAAACTGGACACCAAAATATATCATAGCCACTCCGGTTTCCCGGGCGGGTTGAAGTCCGTTTCATTGCGTGACCAACTTAAAGACCACCCGGACCGCGCCCTGCGCTCTGCAATATGGGGTATGTTGCCTCACAATAAGATGGGTCGCGCCCTGCTCAAGCGTTTGAAGATCTATGCCGGTCCGAACCATCCACATGGTTTGCAGAACCCCGAGCCGTTGAAGTAGAAAGGAAAGAGCAATCATGGCAGTTCAGTATTACGAAGGTATCGGCCGCCGCAAGGAAAGCACAGCCCGTGTGCGTGTGATGAGCGGCAGCGGTAAGTTTCTGGTCAACGAAAAGGAAGCGGCGGCCTATTTCACCCGTTTGGGCGACATGAACGACATCTTGATGGCTTTCAAAGCCTGTGGCGAGGAAGCCGGAAAATACGACGTCACGGTCAATGTGAGCGGCGGCGGCGTAAGCGGCCAGACTGACTCGGTCAAGCTGGGGCTGGCGCGCGCACTGGTCATGATTAACGTCGACTGGACGTCCTCCCTGCGCAAATATGGCTTGATGACACGCGACGCCCGCGTGAAAGAACGCAAAAAGCCAGGTCTCAAGAAGGCCCGAAAGGCGCCGACTTACACCAAGCGCTAAAAATTATGTGATTGCCGCGCAAAACTGTGTGCGGCTTTTCACGGCGGAGTCGAAGTGCCCCCTTTTAATGGTGATCTCTGGTCGCTGGGAGGCAGCTTCGTCCCTTGTAACGAAATATTTCAAATGAGTTGACAGAGGTTTACCGCCCTGTCAACTTTTGTTTTAAAGGAGCAAGTATGCCTGGAATTACTCTTCTTGGACTCGGTCCCGGTGACCCAAAACAGTTAACGCTCGAGGCCTGGGATGTGCTATCTGCCGCGGATGAGGTCTTTCTCAGGACGCGTCAGCATCCCACCGTGAGCGGCATTCCGTCTTCGGTCAAGATTCATTCCTTCGATGAGCTGTATGAAAATGGCGAATCGTTCGATGACGTATACACATCCATAACACAAAAAGTTTTGGAGCTTGGGAGACGCGTAGAGGGCGTGATCTACGCAGTGCCGGGGCATCCCTTTGTAGCAGAAACAACATGCCCGGAAATTGCACGACTGGCGCAAGCGGAGGGTCTGCCCCTGCGCGTCGTGGAAGGTCTCTCATTCCTTGAGCCGACCTTTTCCGCACTCGGCCTTGACCCGTTTCCCCGGTTGACCCTTTTCGATGCACTGACCCTGGGCCAGGCGCACGTGCCAGCCTTTGCACCTGACATTCCGGTGCTGGTTGCACAGATCTACTCACGGCTGGTTGCTTCGGAAGTGAAGTCAACGCTTACGGGGATCTATCCCGATGAGCATCCCGTAGAGTTGATCCATAATGCAGGAACAAAAGAACAGATGGTGGAGACCCTGGCTCTTTTTGAAATCGATCGCAGCGAGCACATTGGGTTGCAGTCGGTGTTGTTTGTCCCATCGCTTGGGGAAGGGACATCGTTGGAGGCATTCCAGGAGATCGTCGCGCATCTGCGCGCACCGAATGGCTGTCCATGGGATAGGGAACAGACGCATGAATCGCTGCGGAAGCATATGCTGGAGGAATCCTACGAGGCTATTGCCGCCATCGATTCTGGTGATTTTTCCGGCATGCGCGAAGAGTTCGGCGACCTGCTCCTGCAGGTGATGCTGAATTCACAGATCGCAAGCGAGGAAGGCGAGTTTACTTTTAACGACGTAGTGAAAGGGGTTTACGATAAGATCATACGCCGTCATCCGCATGTGTTCGGAGAGGTGAAGGTCAACGGAGTGGATGGCGTGTTGGTAAATTGGGAAAAGTTGAAAGAAGGGGAACGGAAGGGAGAAGGGAAGGCCGATAAGGGGATTTTGGACGGCCTGCCGCTTGCCCTGCCTGCCCTTTCACAGGCGCAGGAATACCAGGATCGTGCCGCGCGGGTAGGTTTCGATTGGACGGAAATAGACGGCGTGCTGGATAAAGTCCGTGAAGAGATCGAGGAGATCAAGAAAGCTGAGACAGATTTGGAACTGGCATCCGAAATGGGTGATCTATTCTTCGCGGTGGTCAACCTGGCGCGCTGGAAAAAAGTGGATTCTGAGTCCGCTTTACGCGGCACGAATATGAAATTTAAAAAGCGCTTTAGTCATGTAGAGCAGGGCGCTAAGAAGGCGGGAAAAAATCTATCGGATATGAAGCTGGAAGAGATGGATGGGTTTTGGGATGAAGCCAAGAAAATGGGGTTATAAGCATGGTTATTCGTAAAAGTCTTATAAAAGTCTCATACGGTTGCATTTTGGCGTAAAGCCGGGTAAATAGGGCCAATATCTGCTAAATCTGCTTCAGAATGTCACATTTATTCCTTAGTGTCGATGACCAGTAATGTGTCAATGTCGACATTGGGCATATAATGAAATCTGAAGATATAGGTGGGCAACTCTGCCCAAATCCCCTTTTCTAAAGAAGGAAAATGAACCGTTACTTTGCAAGAGCATTCATTGCTCTTTGTAGTTTTTGCGTGCCGCTTATTATGATTGGTAAATCGTGGGCGTGGGCTCCGTTTGGTTTGAGCGTGGTCGGTATATTAATTTATTCCTACTTCAATAAAAATACAGATATTAATCAAAAGTGAGACCAGTTATTAAGTTGTTGATATAAATATAATGATATAGAAATGACTTATTTGGAGAGCGAAAATCCTGGCAAAACCGACTTGTAGGTTATTCCTGTTGCATAAAATTCAATATATTAGCTATTTATTTGCAATCGCAAGGATTTCGTCAATCGGTCATTCGCCTGGATGAATTTTGCTAAGAAATATAATACTGATCAGCATACAAGCGGCGCCAAAAATGAAAAGCCCCTTGTATCCCACCCAGGCTTGCGGCCAGAGGCTATTGAGTGCGTCTATAGCCGGGCCTTCAAGGCGGGCTAATGCACCTGAACCGGCGGTTGCCAGGTTTGTCAAACCCAGGAATTTTCCTGCTTCCTCGGCGGGTGCAAGGCGATTTGCCATCGCCCAATTGGAAGTTAGAAATAATCCGATACCTGCGCCGACTACGCTGCCGAAGATGGTGAGGCGTAGTACGTTCGTTGTCAGGAGCATAAGAATCATCCCGGCTGCGGCAAGGAAACTTGCACTACAGAGAACCCATTTTGCGCCAAATCTGTCCGTCAGCCAGCCGCCGATTAGAACGAGGAGCAGGACGCCGATCGTGATCGATGCCAGCAGGTTGCCCATCTGCTTCGGGGGATCGGGGACACGCAGCACGTCCTGCAAGTAGTATTGTCCGAAAGCCTGCAAGCCGTAAATCCCAAGTAAAAAGGAAGCCCGCTCGGCAGTCAGCCACCAGTACGCCGTATTTTTTCGGAAATCAATTTTGAAATAAGCGGATATCGATCCCCAGTCCAACCGGAAACGGTCCTGGACCGGCTCTTCGGGTGTAAAGAAAATTGTGACTGAGGCTGAGACTGCCAGGAGACCAATCACGACCAATGTGATAGCGGTCGGGTTATGTGTTTGGGGATCCATCATCCGTCCTGCCAGGAGCGCAGCGAGGACCAAACCAAAGGTATCCATGAATGTCTTTAGGGAAGCTGCCTTCCCTAGTTGCTTTTCAGGGACGCGGTCAGGTAATAAACCTTGAAATGACCCCTGGGCGGTATTGGAACTGATTTGCAGTCCTATATAACCTATAATCAGCCAGGTGAATCCGCCTCCCCAGGCCATGATGGACAAAAAGAGAAAATCAAAAAGCGTTCCGATCACCATCAAGGGACGGCGTCGTCCAAATTTCGAAACCCAACCGTCCGAGATAGCACCGGATACCGGTTGGAAGACCATTGCGATCACTAGGCCTGCAAACGTCAATAATCCCAAGGTGGTATTCTTTTTGTCATTTGGAACAAAGTTGAGCAAGACAGCGGGCAGGAGTATTGGGTGCAGGGCATTCCACATGAATGACAGTCCCACCCAATAAGTGTTAATAATAAGTGTCTGCGCCAAAGATACGGTCTTTTTCACATGTTCTCACTTAATTTGTTTTGTTTACACTTCCGTTCATAATCCCATAACCAACTCACCCTTCGCTAGCCTCTGTGAGCCATAAATCGCGGTTTGATTGTGGAGTGAGAACCATACAATCATGTTTTTGTGTGTTTATGAAGAGCCGCGAATCGGAACAACCACCTTGTCGCGGTCGAGACACAAAATAACTCCTGGATGATCAAAGCTATCCAGGAGCAGGGTTTACCAGGCATACGCTTGAGGCGCTTCACCGCCGGGACCTGGCCAGATCTCGTCAAGCTTTTTCATCTCGGCTTTACCGAGCCTGATCTTTAAGGCGCGCAAGCTTCCGGTCATTTGTTCCATAGTGCGAGGACCGATGATCGGCGCACTAACGACCGGGTTTGACAACAGCCACGCCAGAGCAACGTCCGCTGGCTTTTCGCCCATTGCTTTGCAAAATCTTTCGTACGAAGTGAGCTGTTTGGCGTGTTTTCTGGCATCTTCCCGATTGTCCTTATCTGCGCGACGGCCGGTTTTTACCGCACGAACTGAGCCGCCCAGAACGCCTCCTGCCAGCGGACTCCATGGTATCAGCCCGAGGCCATATTCGCGGCAAGCCGGGATTACTTCCAGTTCTATCATTCGATCTTTTAGGTTGTACAAACTTTGTTCACAGACCAGTCCCATAAAGTGACGCGCCCTGGCAGCTTCGTTGGCTTGTACGATATTCCAGGCCGCAAAATTCGAAGATCCGATATACAAGACTTTTCCCTGCTGGACGAGTAATTCCATTGCCTGCCAGATCTCCTCCCATGGTGTATTCAAGTCTATATGGTGCATCTGGTACAGGTCGATATGGTCGGTTTTCAACCGTTTAAGCGATGCCTCCAGAGCCTGACGAATATTGAGCGCGGAAAGGTCCCTTTGATTGGGCCATTCGCTCATACGGCCATAGACTTTGGTGGCAAGTACGACTTTTTCGCGGCGGCCGCCACCCTTGGCAAACCAACGGCCAACGATTTGTTCGGTGATACCTTCTCCGAGTTTCCAACCATACACATTGGCTGTATCAAAAAAATTGAACCCGAGGTCGAGCGCCTTGTCCATAATGGCCGACGAATCTCTTTCGGTGGTATGCGGACCAAAATTCATTGTGCCAAGGCATAACCGCGAAACCTTGAGGCCGGTACGGCCAAGTTGTGAATATTCCATTCCGTCTTTCCTTTCTTTGTTAGGATATTTTTGTGAGTAATTACAATTTATTCATTTCGTTAGATCCGCGGAGGTTGATTCCATGTTCGCAAGGATCTCGGCTACTCGTCCTGCTGGAATATTAGAACTGAACATGGTTTGAAACCCGTCGCCTAACATCACACGTATTTCACGCCATGAAGCCAACTGCGGCTCGATCTGGGCTTGCGGGAGCAGGCCAACCGCTGCGCTCCACTGTGGATGGCTGTCCTTATAGCCGCTTAGTAGGTCCAGAGCGGAGGTGCGTAACGGGAACAAGCCCGTCACTTCCACCCATTTCTGCTGGATTTGAGGTGATAGTAGCCAACGGACGAAAAGCCACGAAGCGAGTTGTTGTTCCGGAGTCGATTTCAATACAACATACGAAGAACCGTAGATCACCAAACCGGTTTGTATATCCCCAGGAAAGGTGAGCACGGTCCATTCATCGCCGTTATCTGCAGATGCCATGGCTCGTGCGTAACTCGATATATCCTCCAGACTGGCCGTCGCGAACATGGCCTTACGTCCAGCAAATGCGGCGGCTGGGCTTTCATTTGGCTGTATGCTCCAGGCGCAGCCGTCATCGTAAAGCTGCTTGACGAAGGTAAGTGCAGAGATATTTTTGGGGGTGAGAAAACGATAATTGTTACCCTCCAGCACGCCGCCGCCAAAAGCCGTCATCCATGAGAGCAATGTCATTGGATCGGTATCGACGATCCAGCCGCCCTGTCCGTCGTCGGTCTTATCGCTGTCGGTCAACATGGCCTGGTGGCCCCGGCAAGCCTGTTCGCGAAACTCATCTGCCGACTTCGGAGGCGTCTCAAACCCTAGGTCACGCGCCCAGCTTGCATTGTAGAGCAGGAAACGAGCCGAACGTTCAGCCGGGACTCCCAGCCTCTTGCCCGCTATTGAGTCCTGCGACCAAAACACAGGAGTGAAATCTTTCTCTTCTGTTTGGTTTAACCCATACTGGGGATCGTTGATATAAGGATTCAGATCGGTTACGTACCCGTTCGCATCCCAGGCGAGCGCGTGTTCAGGAAAAGCGATCACGAGTTGAGGACGGTTCGCTGTGGGCAGGGAGTTTGTAACGTTATCGTATAACTGCGTGTAATTAATCTGGCTGGTAGCCTGGACCGTGATCCCCAATTCGTTGGTTTGATTGAATTCCTTTACTTGTGAGTTAAACAGATCCGCTTCCACGGTAAACCAGGGATGCCAGACCTGGATGGTAACCCCTTTAAGAGCTTCCTTTGGAATACCCAGGTGTGTGCCTGCATCTAGGGTGGATGCAGGGCGTGCCGTACTTGTTGGCGCAGATGGTGTGGCCGTTAGGGTCGGCCGAGAGGGCT
>CAZPCR010000128.1:0-7979 GCA_964585035.1 uncultured Anaerolineaceae bacterium | reverse complement strand
CCTTCTGCGCCAGCGCCTGGCCGAGCTCGATCAATCAGGTGACGAAGCAATCGTGGTCAGTTCGGGACTGATCCGATTCACGGCGGCGATCCATATGGTTTATAACATGCTGCCATCCGGCAGGCATGTCGTTTATATGGCAGCCGAGGACGAGGATATTCCGTCCCTCCCGGTCACCGATGACATGGAGCCGGAATCCGCGATCACTGCCTCGACGGATGCCATCGCAGAAGAGGGAAAAGCGGAGGAGGGTCGCGGCGATTTGCTCGTCCCATTTGTCCCGGCAGCCCGGCGGTTCTATCTGCCGCAGTGGGTCGCGTTTGACGACCATGACAAGCTGCTTGTCAATTCGGTCAGTGAAGCCGAAGCGGATATTACATCGATGCAGCGCTTTTTGAACGTGCTCTTTTCAGCACGTTCATTGGCTCCCTATGTCATCGCAGATGAGGAATATCATAATAAGCATTACGGCATGCTGGGCCAGTTGGTCAATCAGGGGCGGGCGTTGGCCCGTTATATGACTGTTGACATCATCCGCACGGTCAAGGCCCGCGCCGATGCCCAGAGTTTGAATCGGGGGTTGAGTCTGCGGCTGCCTTATTTCGACGACCAGGATCTCAAAATTGAGACCCATGATTTTGTGGTCATCCCGGCCGGGCGCATTATGTTCGTCCCGGCCTTTGTTGTGCGCGCTGCCCGCGAAGAACAAGCCAAAATTGCGCAGGATACACGCTTTAGCGCATCTACTCGCAAGCATTTGTTGTTTGAACTTCAAATGCTGGAAGACGCCTTCAACGATGCTTGATGATAGAGATCCTGAATTTACATTAGACGATCCTGGTAGGCAAAGGTAATCGCGCTTTGCGGAATGACAGCTTCATAGCCGGAAGGCAATAAGCGACCAAACCGTAAATCAGGATAAAAAGGAAATTAATAATTGGTCCGTGGACTTGCGAGTTTTCATGAAAACGGGTTTATCCTGACAAGTTCTTGTCCCGGACTTGTGTAAATAAGGTAAAACTATGCTTTTTTCAATCGGTTTGCTTATTGTGATCATATACGTGGCGTATAGGCTTGCGCCGCGTGAAAAAGATACTGAGCATGAGCATATACACGGTGCCGGGCAAATTGGTCTGGCGGCCGCTGTTGCCCTGTTCGGTGTGGATTATTTCACCTCGTTCTACTATGGCACAGGTGAGTTGATGAGTGCCCTGCACCCATATGGGTTGCAGAAATATGGTTACATCGCGGCGGGCGTCATTGCGTTTGCCAACTTTGCGTTTGGTGCGCTTTATATGTATTCGTTGGGAGTATTTAATGAGGGCGGCGGGTCGTACACGGCATCGATGCGTTATCTCAAGCCAACGCTCAGCCTGGTGGTTGCCGTTACATTGATCGAAGACTACATCCTGACTATTGTTGTCTCGGCTCTCTCCGGCAGCGACCAGTTGCTTTCACTGTTTCCTCAATTTTATGGAAACTGGCTGCCGCACTTCTTGATCGGCGCGGTGCTAGCGTTCTTCACCTGGTATCTTACCATTCGCGGGCGCGGTGAATCATCAACAGTGACTTTTGCAATGCTGACAATTTTCGGAGGCCTGACGCTCGTGTTGGCGATTGGTTTGTTCATTGCCAACTTCAAGGGTGTCCCACCCGTACCGGTTACTACACCGTTACCGGCAACCTTAGGAGAAGCTTTATTACACCTGTTGACGGCCTCCGCCAAAGGAATGGTGGCATTGAGCGGCCTGGAGGCGATGTCCAACGGCATCCAGTTCGTTATTAACGAGGATGCCGGGATTGTCAAGTGGGGGAAGAAGCACCTTCCGAAATATAAAAAACTTTGGGATTTTTATAGTGGCAAATCCGGGATTGGCCGTTTGGTACAAACATCCTTTCTTTTTTATGGCGGTCTGACGACATTTTTCCTGACGGCCTTCGCCATCCGCTTCGATGTGTTTGATGGAACACTGGGACGTTCGCTGGTTGGCAACTTGTCCTTTATTGCTTTCAACCAGTATCCAGGGGGCGAGATCTTATTCTGGGCTTATCAGATTTTAGCGGTCTTCATGTTGGCTGCAGCTTCGATGACAGCGTTGCAAGATGCGCAAGCCACTGAATGGCGGGATGTCGCCATTGGTGAGATCCCTGAAATAATTATTTATCGCGATCGGCGCGGCACGTTCACCCGCTCGGTCACGATCACATTTATCGTTGCTGTGATCATTATGCTGCTGGTGAAAGGACAAACCACGGTGGCCGCACCGTTCTATGGGGTCGGCGTGTTTATGCCGATCATGGTCATGGGTTTGGCTGTCCGTCAGCATTTCCTGCAAAATTACACCGGGCGGGCACGGATCTGGGGTGCGAGGGCCTCGGGGTTTGCAGCTGCATTATCGGCCACAGTTTTTGTAGGCCAGATCGTAGGTAAATGGGAAGAGGGTGGCTGGATCCGGCTCATCTCTTTCACGATCCTGTTCACGTCTGCACATCTGCTCCTCATTTCGCCTCTTGGACATCGTTCCCCCGAGCAAATACGTCGCATTGTCCGTGATAAGGCCCGCATTCAGGGTGCGATGGGGTCCATTGTCGAGTGGCAGTCGATCAAGATGCAGCAATATCGCTACTCATTACTGGAAAGTATTTCAAAATTCTGGGCCTTGTTCGGTGTGATACGACCCGTTCGGTATGACCCTCCGCCTCCTTCAGGTGATTATGACCATGCCCTGCATATAGACCATCCTGATGCGCCATCTTTCCTTGATCAATATATTAAAAAGCCTGAGCCCAGACTTGGCGGCTCGCCAAAGCAAACCGCTCCCGGTGACAAGGAAGACGAATGATTTTCAGAAACAGACTAGGCCCCTGGCGCTTTCCCGCCGCTTAGTCAAATTATGAGTTCCACTCCGATTTACAGCCTGCGCGTCCCCGATGTCTACCTGGCCCTCGAGACTACTCCCGAGGGTCTTTCTGCTGTGGAGGCAGAGGCGCGGCGCTCCTTATACGGTTTCAATTTGCTCTCGGAACAAATTAAAGTCTCCCCCTTGGAAAAGTTGGCGGGCCAGTTTACTCATCCGATGGCCCTTCTTTTACTGGGAGTAGGCATCCTGGTATCTTTGAGGGGCGATCCGGTTTTGGGCATCGTTATTTTTTTCCTGGTGCTTGCCAACGCAGGGTTCTCGTTCTGGCGTGAATATCATGCCGAGCAGGCCATCGAAAAGCTGCGTCAGGTCCTTCCGGATTATGCCCGTGTTATTCGCGGCGGAAAAGACGTTCATCTTCACGCCAGTGAACTTGTTCCCGGCGACATCCTGATCCTTGCCGAAGGAGATAATGTTTCGGCCGATGCCCGTGTGGTCGAGGAATATGGGTTGCGTGTGAACAATGCCACCCTGACAGGTGAGGCGGTGCCGGCTCGCAAAACTGCCGACTCATCGCTTCAAACCGGGACAAGCGATCTCGAACGGCCGAACCTGATCTTTGCGGGGACAACGGTTGCGTCTGGGACGGGGCGCGCAGTGGTATATGCGACGGGAATGCTAACCCAGTTCGGGCGCGTGGCCCACCTGACCCAATCCGTAGAAGAAGAACCGTCTCCTTTCCATCTTGAGTTAGCCCAGCTAGGTAAAAAAACCACCTGGATCGCCCTCGGCATTGGGGCGATCGTGGCGGTCGTTGGTTTCTTTGAACTGCAAATGGGAGTCTCTGAGCTTATCTTGCTTGTCCTGGGTATTGTGGTGGCCGCCATCCCTGAAGGATTGTCGGCCACATTAACTCTCTCCCTGGCGATGGCGGTCCAGCGCCTCGCACAGCATGACGTTCTGGCAAAGAAGCTCTCCATTGTGGAAACCCTGGGGTCAGTCTCGGTGATCTGTACCGATAAAAGCGGAACGTTAACACAAAACCAGATGACCGTCCGTGAGCTTTGGGTTGCTCATAGGCACATCAAGGTCTCTGGGTTGGGCTACGAACCAATAGGCGATTTCTCGCCATCCCCAGCAGGAAAGTCTTATGAAGAGGACTGGAGACAGTTGTTGCTCGCCGCGTTTTCATGCAACAATGCCCGTCTTAACCCGCCTTCCCTGGAGCATCCGCAATGGACAAGCCTGGGAGATCAGACCGAGGCCGCGATGAAAGTCGCGGCCATGAAGGCGCAGTTTGGCGAGGAAACGTCGGAGATCGCTAATCCACGCGTCCATGAGATCCCGTTTGATGCCCGTCGTAAGCGCATGACAACGATCCATCGTTCGTCCGGTAAAGAAGTCGCTTTCATTAAAGGTGGGCCGCGCGAGATCCTTCAACTTTGCACACATATCCTTATTAATGGAAGCTCGGTCCCGCTTGATGAAGCAACGCGGGCCGAGATACTGGCTTCCAACGATGAATATGCGCGCGGTGCCTTGCGTGTGCTGGCTCTGGCGCGTCGTGAGCTGCCTCTGCACTCGACGCCTTACACCGTCGAAAATGTGGAGAACAACCTCACCTTTCTCGGGTTGATGGCAATGATGGACCCGCCGCGTCCTGAGGTGGAGCGGGCCATTCAGGTGTGCCGCCAGGCGGGTATACGGATAGCGATGATCACCGGCGATTATGGCCTGACCGCCGAATCGATCGCACGGAGAGTTGGATTGATCTCTTCACCCAATCCGATCATCCTGACCGGGGCCGAATTGGATGGTATGAACGAACCGGAATTACAGGCCCTGCTTGCCAAGGAAGTTCTCTTCGCCCGCATGGCTCCTGAGCATAAGCTTCGCCTGGTTTCCGCATTCCAGGCGCGTGGAGAGGTTGTGGCCGTGACCGGCGATGGCGTCAACGACGCGCCCGCACTGCGCAAGGCAGATGTGGGTATTTCGATGGGAGTTATCGGCACCGATGTCGCCAAGGAGGCCGCCGATATTATTTTGACGACCGATAACTTCGGCGCGATCGTCTATGCGATCGAAGAAGGCCGGGCGGTATTCGATAACATTCGCAAATTCATCACCTACATCTTTTCGAGCAATGTGCCCGAGATCCTACCATTCATGGTGACCGGTTCTTTCCCCGCCATCCCCCTGGCCCTGACGGTGCGGCAGATACTCGCCATAGACCTGGGTACCGATCTATTCCCCGCCCTGGCGTTGGGTATGGAAAGGCCTGAACCGGATGTGATGCGGCACCCGCCGCGTCCTCGTAATCAGCCTTTGATGGATGGAGGGTTGCTCGGACGCGCGCTATGGTTAGGATCGATAGAAGCCACCCTGTGTTATGCCGCCTTTTTTGCGGTGTATTTATTATCGGGGAACGCCGCCATTTTGCAAATCCCTTTCTTGAAAATGGTACCGGCGTTGGAAGGTTTTAGATTAACCATTGCGCCCGATATGATCCATAAGGTTGGGATTACTGTTTTTCACGCGGGTGTCGTTATGTCGCAGGTTGGGAATGCATTTGCCTGCCGCTCTTCCAAAACGCGCAGCACATACCTGGGTTGGTTAAGTAACGGATATTTATTGTTGGGCGTTGCACTCGAGATCGTAGTGATCGTAAGCTTGATCTATGTTCCATTCCTGAGCAATGTTTTTAACCATTCGCCATTGCCCGCTGTATACTGGTTGGGCTTGGGCCTCTTCGGACCCGTGCTATACTCGCTGGAGTGGATCCGTAAGGCCATCAGTCGTCGTTTGAATCGGATACGCGTTGACGCGCCGCGCGCATAACAAGGAAGGGAGTTGCCGAATATGAAAGTGATTGTGATGGGAAGCGGCCGTGTGGGGGGGCAGGTCAGCCTGCTTTTATCGAACCAGGGTCATGAAGTAACCGTCATCGATCATGATGGCAATGCAAAATCCAGGCTTGGCCCTGACTTTAAAGGAAGGGTCGTGCGGGGCGTTGGCTTTGACCGCAGCGTTCTGATGGAGGCGAATGTCGAAACGGCGGAAGCCTTCGTGGCTGCCAGTTCTTCCGATAACGCCAATATTATCGCGGCCCGTATTGCCCGCAATATCTTTCATGTACCGCGGGTGGTGGCACGCCTGTATGATCCCCTGCGCGCCGAGATCTATCAGCGCCTGGGTCTGTTCACCATATCGACCACGAACTGGGGGGCGGAGCGTATATTCGAAGTGGTTACGCATAATGACCTGGATGTAGCGTATAGCTTTGGGAGGGGTGAGGTTTCGCTGGTAGCGATCGAAGCTACGCCGCAACTGGCAGGACGTAACGTGCAGCATTTAACGGTTGCCGGTGAGATCATTGTGGTTTCCATAACACGGAACGGTCAGGCCTTTATCCCGATGCTGGGCTCCGAGTTCAAGGAAGGCGATCAGATCCACCTGGTGGTGTTGCCAACTGCGATGGAGCGCCTGGAACAAATGGTTGGCTTGGAAAGGAGGATGTAACCATGAATGTCATCGTGGTCGGTGGCGGAAACACCGGTTCTTACCTTACCAAACTTTTGCTCGATACCGGACAGCACGCGGTGGTTATCGAAGAGCGGCCCTCGGTACTGGAAAAACTTAAGTTGGAGCTTCCCCTCGAATCGATCATCGAAGGCGACGGCAGTTCACCGACTGTCCTTGAAAAGGCCCAGATCTCCCACGCGAATGTATTGGCGGCGGTTACCGGCTCAGACGAGACCAACCTGGTGATTACTTCGCTGGCGCGCTTCGAGTTCAACGTTCCGCGTGTGATCGCGCGTGTGAATAACCCCAAGAATAGCTGGCTGTTTAATGAGGAAATGGGGGTGGATGTCTCTTTGAACCAGGCGGAGATCCTGGCGCAGCTCGTTGCGGAAGAAATGTCTCTTGGCGATATGATGACCCTGCTCAAATTGCGCAGAGGTAATTATTCGGTTGTGGAGGAAAAAATCCCAGCGGGGGCAAAGGGGATCGGTATGGCACTTAAACAAATTGATTTTCAGGAGCAGTGCGTGATCGCGGCCATTATGAGGGATGGGAAGATGACCCTGCCGCGCGGAGATAGTGTTTTTCAGGAAGGCGACGAGGTTGTCGCGATAACGAGCCCGGAAGGAGCCAGGAAACTGGCCGAATTACTGGCGCATCCCGTTTATCCAACGCGGTGATGGTTTTACCTTAAAACGAACATGGGCGGGTGTTCCTCCCCGCCCATGTTCGTTTTAAGCATATAGAGGTGTTTTTTCTGCCCGGAATCTTTTAGCCTGGGATGAAGTTTGATTTAAAGCCTTGATATTGATCACGGGTTAAATCTCCGCCAAGTAGCCTAGCTGCATATTCCCCGACCGATGGATGCGGGTGGAATGTGATTATTTTAAAATCAAATGTTGCTATATATACCCGCCTATTCGAGGCACCCGGCTGGGTTGATAAGTATCTTCGCAAGAACCCGCAGTATACAGCCCGTCATACATTGATAATGAGGTAAACCCATGTGAAACTGGCTGTTCCGGGAAGGATAGTAATTATGCAAACAGACGCAAAAAAATCTGAAGAAGAAAACCCGGTCTCGAAACCGGCTGTTGGGAAGGTACCCGATATCGCTGGCGCGTCGATTCCTGACACCCTCGCAGCACTTCACGTCAACCCGGATACGGGTCTAACGCATATTGATGTGGATACCCGCCGGAAGGAGAATGGCTATAACGAAGTGGCCGTGGAGAAAGGGCACCCAGTCACAGATTTCCTACGAAAATTTTGGGGCATATCTGCATGGATGCTCGAAATGATCATGGTCTTGTCGGCTGTACTTGGAAAATACACGGATCTCGTTGTAGTGAGTGCGCTGCTGATCGTTAACGCCATATTGAGTTTTACGCAGGAACGTCGTGCGGCCGGTGTGGTCGAGACTCTCCGGAAACGGCTGCAGGTCAGCGCACGCGTCCGTCGGGATGCGAATTGGCAGGTCATTCCCGCCCGTGAACTGGTCCCGGGCGATATTGTTCGTGTGCGACCGGGCGACATCATTCCCGCAGATGTCAAGCTCCTCACGGATGCGTTGAGCATTGATCAGTCGGCCCTCAC
>CAZPCR010000127.1:5831-8006 GCA_964585035.1 uncultured Anaerolineaceae bacterium | reverse complement strand
AGCCGGTGGAGATCATCGGGCTGCACGAGAAGAACACGAGCTCGGTGGTGACGGGCGTGGAGATGTTCCACAAGCAGTTGGACGAGGGGATGGCCGGCGATAACCTGGGACTGTTGCTGAGAGGCATCGAGCGGACGGATGTGGAGCGCGGGCAGGTGATTGCGAAGCCTGGGAGCATCACGCCGCACAAGAAGTTTCTGGCGCAGGTGTATGTGCTGAAGAAGGAAGAGGGTGGGAGGCACAAGGCGTTTTTCAACGGGTATCGGCCGCAGTTCTACATCCGGACGATGGATGTGACGGGGAACATCACGTTACCGGAGGGAGTGGAGATGGTGATGCCCGGTGATGATGTGAACCTGAGTGTGGAGTTGATCGTGCCGGTGGCATTGGAGCAGGGGTCGAAGTTTGCGATCCGCGAAGGTGGGTTGACGGTCGGCGCCGGTGTCGTTACTAAAATCGAGAAATAGGCCTATTATGACTAAACAAAAAATTCGCATCCGCCTTAAGGCATACGACCACCGTGTTCTCGACCAATCTGCCAAGCGCATTGTCGAGACTGCCGAACGTTCCGGCGCTCAAGTTGTTGGCCCCGTACCCTTGCCAACCAAGATAGAACGCTTTACAATACGTCGCTCGGCTTTTATCGATAAAGACTCACACGAGCACTTCGAAATCCGTACGCACAACCGCCTGATCGACGTCCTCGATCCCGACTCCAAGACGATCGACATGCTGATGCGGCTGAACTTGCCCGCGGGTGTGGACATTGAGATAAAGATTTAGTGAACAGAAATTATCTAAACAAGTAATTTTCGGGTTGATCTTTCAGGACCGCCTGAACAACCACCAGTTTTTTATCTTTATATAATTCTCGAATTCGACAGTGCAAGAACGGTTCTGCGTGGGATGACAAAAAACTGCGCATCCCTCGAAATCGTTTGACTGCCTGTCTGGAGATGATGCAGACGAAGCCCCGTCTGACAGTCTCGCCAAAACTTTTGAAGGAGAAAATTGACCATGTTGAAAGGGCTGATTGGCAAGAAGATCGGCATGACCCAGATCTTCGATGATCAAGGTGTCGCATATCCAGTGACGCTCATCGAAGCTGGGCCATGTTACGTTACCCAGGTTCGCATGCCGGAAAAGGAGGGTTATTCGGCAGTGCAGTTGGGTTTCGCAGAGGTCCATCCCAAGCGTCTCACGAACGGCGAACTTGGGCATCTTACCGCCAGCAAGATTCCTCCCTTGCGTTTCTTGCGTGAATTTCGTTTGAAAACTCCAGACGTGAACGTCGGCGACAAAGTAACTGTTCAGGTCTTTGCGGTTGGTGAACGTGTGGATGTCATCGGCGTGAGCAAGGGCAAAGGTTTTGCCGGTGTGGTCAAGCGTTATCATTTCCATGGCATGGATGCCGGACACGGTACTTCAGACCGGGAACGTGCGCCAGGCTCCAATGGATCGGGCACCACGCCTGGTCGTGTTTACCGTGGTTCCCACCGTGCCGGTCACATGGGTATGGAGCGCGTCACTGCTCAAAACCTTAAGGTTGTGATGGTCGATGCGGAACGGAACCTGATCGGTGTACATGGCGCAGTACCTGGTGGCAAGGGAAGCCTGGTGGTGCTCAATGAAACGCGCAAGCAGTAGGTGCTGAGGATATAGGAAGAATAGCCATGAAAGTAGATGTTCTTAACATACAAGGTGAAAAGGTCAAGCAGGTGGAATTGCCTGCAGCGATCTTTGAAGCCAAAGTGAATATCGACCTGATGCATCAAGCCTATCAGCGCCAAATGGCCAACGCGCATCTGGGTACCCACGAGACGAAAGTCCGCTCCGAGGTCCGCGGTGGCGGCCGCAAACCATGGAAACAAAAGGGGACAGGCCGAGCTCGACAGGGTTCAACCATCTCTGCACAATGGGTTGGCGGTGGACGCATCCACACGCCCCATCCTCGCAAATATACACAGGCGATGCCCAAGAAAATGCGCCAGGCGGCCCTGCGTTCAGCCCTATCGGCCAAGGCTGCTGAGTCTGAGATCGTGCTGGTCGATGAGTTGAAGTTCGATCAACTCAAAACCAAAGTCATGGCAGCCGCACTGAACACCCTGGTCGGTGATTCTAGCGCACTCGTGCTTATGCCGGTTAAAGATGCCTCTTACGATAACGTTACGCGTG
>CAZPCR010000127.1:0-5731 GCA_964585035.1 uncultured Anaerolineaceae bacterium | reverse complement strand
AGCGCACTCGTGCTTATGCCGGTTAAAGATGCCTCTTACGATAACGTTACGCGTGCCGGAAACAATATACCCGACGCCAAAATCCTATTGGCCTCCTATGTCAATATCCGTGACCTGTTCGGTTATCAAAAAGTGGTAATTCCGCTCCAGACGCTTGACATTTTGTCGGCGCACCTGGGCAAGGAGTAATCCATGGCGACGACGACTTATGAAGTGCTTCACCGTCCGCTGGTAACCGAGAAGTCCAGTTATCAATCGAGCAAACTGGTCCAATATTCATTCGAGGTTGCTGGAGAGGCAACGCGCACAATGGTGAAAGATGCTGTTGAAACGATGTTCGACGTCAAAGTCATGCGCGTGAATATTATGAATGCGCCAGCAAAACGAGGACGTCGTGCAAAATCGCGCAGGCTCCTGGTTCGCAAGTCGGGCTTTAAGAAAGCTATTGTTACCCTCGCCGAGGGACAAACCCTCGAGATCTTTGAAGGGGTGAAGTAATGGCAGTCAAGAAATATAAACCCACAACCCCCGGTCAGCGCGGGATGACGGGTTACACATTTGAAGAAATAACCAAATCCACACCGGAACGCTCGCTCACTGTTTCAGTTGGAAAACACGGCGGTCGAAACTCTTATGGCCGTGTGACTGTACGTCATCGTGGGGGCGGTAATCGACGCCTGGTCCGCGTGGTAGATTTCAAACGCGAGAAGTTCGGTATTCCCGCCAAAGTCGCCGCCATCGAATATGACCCGAACCGTACCGCCAGACTTGCGTTGCTCCATTATGCAGATGGAGAAAAGCGTTACATTCTGGCCCCGCTCGAGTTGAAAGTCGGCGATACATTGATCTCTGGCCCTAATGCAGAAATTAGGCCAGGTAATTACCTGCCTATCTCGCATATTCCGGTCGGCACCCTGATCCACAATATCGAGTTGAAGGCGGGCCGCGGCGGGCAGATCGTCCGCTCCGCGGGTGGCTCGGCCCAACTCCTTGGCAAGGAAGGCGATTTTGCTCAAGTCCGTCTGCCGTCTGGTGAAGTTCGTTTGATCCACCAGGTATGTTATGCCGCGATCGGCACGGTAGGTAACCTTGACCATAGCAACATTAAACTGGGCAAGGCAGGCCGCAACCGACATAAAGGCATCCGCCCGACTGTGCGTGGCTCTGCTATGAGCCCGCGTGACCATCCGCATGGCGGCGGTGAAGGTCGTCAGCCCATTGGCCTACCGGGTCCAAAGAGTCCCTGGGGTAAACCGACCCTCGGCAAGAAGACCCGCACCAATAAGAAAAGCAATCCATATATTGTGCGCCGTCGCAGCAAAACCACTCGTTAGGCTTTGAGAGTAAGAGGTAGATTATGTCTCGATCACTTAAAAAAGGCCCCTATATTCAGCCGAAGCTATTAGAGCGCGTGGAGGCGATGAACCATAAGGGCGAAAAGAAAGTCATCCGCACATGGAGTCGGGCCAGTGTTATCTTCCCGCAAATGGTCGGACACACGATTGCGGTTCATGATGGACGCCGTCATGTGCCGATCTATATCACGGAAAACATGGTCGGTCACCGCTTAGGCGAGTTCGCACCGACACGAACCTTCCGCGGTCACCAGTCTGCGGCTGCGGAAAAAGCTACTACTGCACCAGCGCCTGCTGCTGCACCTGCGGGAGGAGGTAAGTAATGGCCGACATAAAGGCTGAGCTTAATTTCCTGCCCCAATCTGCTCAAAAGGTGCGCCTAGTAATCAACACAGTGCGCGGTCTGGGAGCAAATGAGGCACTTGAAAACCTGCGGTTTGTTAATAAACGCGCGGGTGAACCGGTACTAAAATTGCTCAAATCTGCAGTGGCGAATGCAGAAGAGAATTTCGGCGTCAGCCGCGATGACCTGTATGTCGCGCAGATCTTTGCCAATGAAGCTCCCACTCGGAAGTGGCGCCGTTTTGGCGCGCGCGGGCGCTTCAAGCCGATCTTACGCCGCCAGTCGCATATCACCGTTGTCCTGCGTGAGCGCGGGTCTTAAGAAAGGACTGAAGGAATTATGGGTCGCAAAGTACATCCGATCGGTATGCGTCTTGGAATCAACCAACCGTGGCAAGGGCGCTGGTTCGCAGAAGGCAAGACATATCGCGAGCAACTCCACCAGGATTTCGCCATCCGCGGTTTGTTATTAGGCGGTTCGTCCAAGGGAGGCGCGGCTATGAACTCCCGTGCAAACCATCTACGCACAGAACTTCCTGAAATGGTTCTGAATGGCAAAGCGGGTATCTCTCGTGTAGATGTAGAAAGATTCCCGGGCAAGATCCGAATCGCTATCCACACCGCGAAGCCCGGCATCCTTATCGGTCGCAAGGGCGAAGGGGTGAAGAAGATTCGGGCTGCACTTGAAACTTTAGTAGGGAAGAAGATCGATCTCGACGTCAAAGAGGTCGAAAATCCCGATACCGATGCCACCCTGGTAGCCCGTAACGTTGCCGATCAACTGGAGCGTCGTATCGCTTACCGGCGCGCGATGAAGCGAGCTATCCAACAGGCAATGCGCCAGGGAGCCAAAGGCATCAAGATTATGGTCGGTGGACGCCTGGGCGGCGCTGAAATGTCGAGGGATGTGTGGTTGCGTGAAGGACGCGTCCCACTTCAAACCCTGCGAGCCAACATCGACTTTGCCAGGACTGAAGCCCTGACCACCTATGGTCAGATCGGTGTGAAAGTCTGGATCTATCGAGGCGAGGTCGTGCCGGAAGTTGAAGAGAAAGTGGAAGCAACAGAAGGCGTATACGTCAGTGAATAGAGGTCGGAGAATAGAGAACAGCACATCCCTGGTTTTTCTCTGTTCTCCACTCTCTGATCTCTAAGATGAGGTTATTTCTATGTTGATGCCAAAACGTGTTAAGTGGCGCAAGCAAATGCGCGGACGCATGCGAGGAAAGGCCCTGCGAGGCGCCGAAATATCATTCGGCGAATATGGGCTGATGGCGCTCGAGCCAGCATGGATCACCGCCCGCCAGATCGAGGCTGCACGCCGCGTTATTGTCCGTGAGATGAAACGCCGTGGTAAAGTCTGGATCCGTATATTCCCTGCCAAAGCTTATACTCATCGTCCGCCCGAGACGCGCATGGGTTCAGGTAAAGGCGGCGTGGAATATTATGTGGCCGTTGTAAAGCCTGGCCGTATCATGTTCGAGGTTGGCGGTTTGCCTGCCGACCAGGCAATCGCGGCGCTCAAAGGCGCTCAATATAAATTCCCGATCAAGACCAAGGTCGTGAGCAGTCACGAAGCAGGAGAGTAAGAGATGAAAGCTGAAGAAATCCGCGAAATGCAAGCGGAACAAATCCACACAAAGCTCTCTGATGCGCATGAGGAGCTGATGAAGCTTCGCTTTCAGCAGGTGACCGGCCAGTTGACCGATACCAGCCGCCTCCGCAGCCTGCGCCGCGATATCGCCCGCATGGAGACCATTCTTAATCAAGGTCTGCGCGCGGCAACACCGGAAGGTAAAGCATGAACAATCGTCGTCGAATTGTTGGGAAGGTCACGAGCAACAAAATGACCAAAACCGTGGTGGTCGAGATCGTCCGGAAATTTCGCCATCCACTTTATAAAAAGGTCGTTTATACCAGCAAACGGGTAAAGGCTCATGACGAGATCGGTTGTCAAATTGGTGACAGTGTACAAATCGTCGAGTCCCGCCCGTTATCACGGGACAAGCGCTGGGTCGTCGAGGCCGTTATCAAACGCGAGATTCGCACAGCGGATGCCGGCGTCGAAGCAATAGCCGCCGTGGACATCCCGACTGCGAAAGTGCCGGAGCAGGAGATCCAGTCATGATCCAGCACGAGTCTCGTTTGAAGGTTGCCGATAACAGCGGAGCGCGAGAACTGCTGGTCATTCATGTGCTTGGCGGCTCACATCGCCGGTATGGGCATATCGGCGACATGGTTGTGGCGACTGTAAAATCCGCATCCCCGCAAGGTGCCGTCAAAAAAGGGGAAGTTGTCCATGCCGTGATTGTCCGCCTCACGAAAGAATGGCGTCGCGAGGACGGTTCGTATATCCGTTTTGATGATAACGCTGCAGTGATCCTGGATGCCGACGGCCAGAACCCGAAAGGTACGCGCATCTTTGGACCCGTTGCCCGCGAACTACGCGATAAGCAGTTCATGAAGATCGTATCGCTGGCCCCGGAAGTGCTTTAAGGCTGGCGCAGGAGTGATGCAATGAGAGTAAAGATCCGTAAAGGCGATACCGTCGAAATTATAAGCGGCCGCCTCGAAGATAAAGGCAAGCGCGGTGAGGTCATCAATGTATTGATGGACGCCAATCGCGTGGTGGTACAGGGTGTGAACATCCACATCAAGCACCAGCGCCAAATGCAGACACAGGCAGGTCGCCAGATCAACCCCGGTCGTATCTCATTCGAGGGACCGATACACATCTCGAATGTGATGCTGGTCTGCCCGAAGTGTAGTGAACCGGCACGTGTTGGCATCCAACGCGACGAGACCGGTGCGCACCGTGTCTGCAAAAGCTGTGGACAGTTGATCGATTAGGCCGTGGAGCATTAATGATGAATCTAATGCACGAACGCTATCAGAAAGAAATTGCCCCCGCCTTGTTCAAGACGTTCAGTTTCAAGAACGTCATGCAAGTGCCGCGGATCCAGAAGGTGGTCGTCAATATCGGCCTGGGAGAGGCGCTGGATAATCCCAAGGCGCTCGAAGCCGGCGTAAGCGATCTAACGATCATCACCGGGCAGAAGCCGGTTACGACCAAGGCTCGTCAAAGCATCGCAAATTTCAAACTGCGCGAAGGTCGATTGATCGGTGTCAAGGTCACCCTGCGAGGCGAGCGCATGTGGGCCTTCCTCGACCGATTATTGAACATCGCCCTGCCGCGTGTGCGTGACTTCCGCGGCGTCTCTGCGAACGCCTTCGATGGACGTGGGAATTACACCCTCGGCCTGAAAGACCAACTGGTGTTCCCCGAGATCGAATACGACAAAATCGACAAACTGCGTGGCATGGAAGTCACCATTGTAACTTCCGCCAAAACCGACGAGCATGCACGCGCCCTGTTGCAGCTGCTCGGAATGCCGTTTAGCAAGAAGGAATCATAAAGTATGGCGAAGAAATGCATGCAATATCGTGAACTCCGTCGGCGCTATCCCGTTCAAGTGCGCAATCGCTGTCAACGTTGTGGCCGCCCGCGCGGCTACATCCGCCGTTTCGGCTTGTGCCGTATATGCTTCCGTGAACTGGCGCTGCAGGGCAAGATCCCTGGCGTCGTGAAGTCATCCTGGTAGCCGGTGGAGGATAGGTCATGACTATTAATGATCCGATTGCTGATATGTTGACCCGTGTCCGTAACGCCGTACTGGCGGGGCAGGGGCAGGTAGCGATGCCGAGTTCCAAGATCAAGGCCGAAATTGCCAAGATTTTGAAGGATGAAGGTTTCGTGGAGAGCTTTGAAGTCGTGGACGATGAAAAGACGACGTTCAAAGTGCTACGTCTAAAGATCAAATATGTGGGTGAGCGCCGCGAGCGCCGCCCCGTGTTGAGTGGTATCGAGCGAGTCAGCACACCAGGCCGTCGTATATACTCAAAGAAGACAGATATCCCCTGGGTATTATCGGGACTTGGCGTTGCCATTGTCTCAACACCCAAGGGTGTAATGACCGGTGCCCGCGCCCGCCAGTTGGGCGTAGGCGGCGAGATCCTTTGCAAGGTCTGGTAAA
>CAZPCR010000126.1:583-8014 GCA_964585035.1 uncultured Anaerolineaceae bacterium | reverse complement strand
TATTTAAGGCTTGGGTACTGTGTGGCGATCGAGCCGCCGGCAAAGCCGGACTGCTTGACCATCATGGCCTGCGGCGGGTTCGAGAATACCTTGTAAATGGCATCCAGGAATTTGGTGTTGACTGTACCGTTTGCTCCGCCGACGGTGTATTTCGGATCAGAAGCCCATTTTTGATAGATCTTATAAGAGGCCACGACACCGGGGTCATTGTAAGGCACGGTACCTGCTATGATCTTATTTACATAGTCCGGTCCTTGCGTAGACAGCAGAATATCCTGAATGAAGTCGGAGCCGGTCCATCCGTCGGCAGCACCGCCGTTGTTGAAACCCATGCTCCAGGGAATGTTGCCATCGCTCGCCATTTTGTCGGCTAACGTCTGCAGGTCGGCGAATGTGGTTGGGACGGTATAACCCAGGGCTTGGAACTGGGTTGGGCTGTACCAGATGATTGACTTGACATCCACCTTGGCGGGGATGGCCAGCCATTTACCATTGACGGTACCCAGGGTAACCCAGAAAGCGGGATAATTGGACTGGTTGGCACTGACGGTATCCAAAGGCAGCAGCATGCTGGAGTACAGCTTGAGCGGGGATAGGTCGGGCCAGAAGAGCACGTCTGGAGGTGTGCTCTTTACCATGGTATCTAATACGGAAGCATCGCGAGTGGATTGGCCGGTGATTTTAATTCCACAAGCATCTTCCAACGGTTTGATGATCGTGTTGAAGCTTTCTTCTTCAGAACCGGACCATTGATATGCAACCGACAATGTATCGCCGGCAGCGGCGCCCTTGCAATCGATTGCGGCTGTGGCTGTGGTGGCGGCGGGGGTCGAAGCGGGCGCAGCAGCTGTGTCTGTGGCAGCAGGTGCCGCAGTGGGTTGGGCTGGCGCGGCTTGAGTCGGTTGAACCGGTGTTGCTGCCGGTCCACAAGCTGAAAGCAGCATTGCGATGAGCAGCATCAGACCAAACATCTTGATAGACTTATTCATATTTCTTCTCCTTTATCAATTTAAGTAAATGAAACATATATCGTTGGAAAGATCCATTTATTTCGGCGACCACCTCCTTTTCATGATTAACTCCTTTTAGGCAATGTCATTATGAGGTGGAAACTCATAGCGACTTGCAACAGGACCTGTCTATGCTCTAATAATTTATCTAAAACGATATGTTATTAACACGTGTTACCAAAAACCATTAAAAAAACTAGATTTTTATGGAACTTCTAACAGTCGATTCGCGGATTATTAATTCCGAATCGAGCAATATACCATTCTCATCAAGACCCTCTTCGCGGGTCAAGCGGATCAGCCGTTCGCCGGCTGCCCATCCTAATCCAAATGCCGGTAAGCGGACGGTGGTAAGAGGTGGATCGAAATATTCGGCTAAAGGAATATCATCAAAACCGACTATGGCAATGTCTTCCGGAATCTGCAAACCGGCGCGCTTGACGGCCAGAATAGCACCCATGCTTACAACATCGCTGGCTATAAAAACTGCAGTAGGGCGGGGTGATTCTTTTAATAATTCGATCATGGCATGGTATCCGCTGGCCGGGGTGTAGTTTCCCTCTTTAATTAACCCATCGTCTTATTTTAAACCGGCTCCAAGCAAAGATTGGCGGTAGCCTGTACGGCGTTGTTGGGCGGAAGTATACGTGAGCGGTGCATTGGTAATCATCCCGATACGCTGATAGCCCAGTTCGATCAAATGATTTACCGCAGTTTCCGCTCCGCTTGTAGCGTTCACGTCCACAAAAGGGAGGTCGCTATCGGGCATTTGGCCCAATAACATAACCGGCACACCCTTTTGGTGGAGGTTAATGATTTCGGTATCATCCTGGCGCGGACCTGAGAGGATGATGCCGTCGACATGGTTTTCATTTATCAAACGGGAATATCCTTCGGGGTCATCGGGCTCCACCGGTTTAAGCAGGACATGGAATTTCTGCTGCATGGCAGCCTGCTCTACGCCCAGGATCACCTGAGGTAAAAATGCATCTGCAAAAACCTGTTCGGGAGATTGATATAAAACAAGGCCAAGTGTGTCTGATTTCCCACTTACGAGTTTGCGCCCTGCGGAATTGGGATGGTAGTTGAGGTTTCTGGCAGCATCAAGGACGCGCTGACGCGTGTTTTCGCTGATACTTACTCCCTCCAGTTGATTCAAAACAAAAGAGACAGTGGTGCGGGAAACACCTGCCATTTTTGCGACGTCCTGACTAGTGGAGCGTTTGGTCGGAGGCATTTTTGTTATTTATTACTAACACGTGTTACTAATTCAGTATATGGAGTTTAGAATCCTTTGTCAAGTACCAGTTTCCCGGCTGGACATGATTAGGCCGATGGCAATCAATAAGCCTCCAGCCAGGAAAAGGGGCGTGATCGTTTCTTTGAGAAAAAACCATCCCAGCAGCGTGCCAACCACGGGTTGAGCAAAGAAAGTCAGGGAGGCGACACTGGCATCCAATACGGCAAAAGCCGTATTCCATAGGACCATGGCTAGTGCAGTGGATATGATACCGAGGAAGAGCAAACCGCCCAAAATGCCTAAACTAACATGTCCGATACCGATATTTGATAATTCCCAGATACCTGCCGGAATAACAATTGGGAATCCACCGAGAAAAGCGATCAAGGTAACGGTAAGAACATCCATCTTGCGTGTAACAATACGAATAAGGACAGAGTAGAGTGCCCATGTGAGTGCAGCTGCAAGCAATGAAAGGTTGCCCCAGAACAACCCGGGGTTAAGTTGTGCAGTCCGTGGATCGATCACTGCCACAACGCCCAGGGTTGAGATAAGCAGCGCTGCCAACCGTAAGGGGGTTATGCGCTCGCGCAGGATGATCCATGCAAAGAGCAAAATGAAGGCCGGTGTTGCCGACGTCACCAAGGATCCATTGGCGGCGGTGGAAAGGCTGGTCCCTACGAATTGAAAGCCCAACGAGATGCCATATCCGATCAGTCCCACTCCGAAAACCTGTAAAAATTGTTTGCGTTCGATTTTCATCCCGCCACGCACTGCCCTAAAGAGCCACAACGTTAAACCGCCTAATAGGAGGCGGATCGTTACGAGAGTAAAAGGTGGAATGACATTCAGCACCACTTTGCTGACAACGTACATTCCGCCCCATATTGCTGCAGCTCCAACGCCACATAGGAGGCCATACAGTGTTTTATTCATGGGTATAATTTAATAACCTTTCGATTATACACATACATTAAGTTTTAACTCACACCTTCTGGCATCTTCAACTATAAACTTGGGGCCAATCCCTTCCTATCAGAATATGAGTAGACACGTTATAACTACTCGAAACCTTTCTACTTCAATCACGTATGAAAAAACGGATGGATTGCCTCTGGTTTTTTAATTTTTTGAAGAAGGAGAAATTAAATGAAAACTGATCGCTCGAATGCTGCGGCGCTGGTAGGCGGGACACTTTTGGTCGTCTTCGGCCTTTTATCGCTTGCCGGTGAATTATTCCATAATCTAGTGAACTGGTCGTATCTTTGGCCGTTTATCGTGATCATTATCGGGGGAATGTTCTTCGCCGGGATGTTCCTGGGTGGAAAGCAGGTTTCAGGCTTGGCAATCCCCGGAAGTATCATAACGGGGATCGGGCTTTTATTGCTCTTCCAAAACCTTACATCCCATTGGGAGAGCTGGTCCTATGGCTGGACATTGATCATATTGTTTGTCGGCACGGGTATTTACCTGTCCGGTTTATATGGAGGTAGTGAAGGACACAAAAGAGCAGGGTTGAGAGTCATGCGTACAGGCTTTGTCCTCTTCATTATCTTTGGAGCTTTCTTTGAAATGATTTTCTCGATCGATCACAATGCACGTCTAAGCGGATTGGCTTTCCCGGCCTTGCTGATTCTGTTAGGTGGTTACATCATCGTAACCCGGCTGAACCTTTTAGGTGGGCGCAAACAAGAAGAAAACGACTCTTCTAAACCGTCAGATCCCCCATTACCGCTTCAGTAAAGGAGACATAATGGAACGTAGAATCTCCCTCTTTTTTCCGCTTGTACTGATCTCGGCGGGTCTGCTGTGGATCTTGATCCAAATGCAAATAATTCAGCCCTCCAATTTATGGGCGCTGGTTTACCTTTGGCCTTTCCTATTAATCGCAGCCGGCCTCGGCATGATTTTGCGTCCCTACTGGAAGTATTCGAGACTGCTTATGGATGTTTTAGTGGTTGGCGGTGCTTTTACGGCAGTTCTATTTGCGCCGCAATTGCGATTGACGCAAGCCCCTGAATATACGATCAACGGCAGAGGTTTTTTTGTAGGACTCGGCGGACGGGGTTCGGGCAAACTTGTGACAGAAAACCGTGATGTCCATGATTTCAAGTCGATCCGATTATCTTTTCCCGCCCAGGTTTTTATTAACCAGGGTGAAACGGAGTCGCTGACCATTCAGGCGGAAGACAATGTAGCCGCTGAAATTGGCTCACGGGTGGTCGATGGAGTTCTTGAGATCGATAACCTGAATGGATCTCATTTTCCAATATCGCCCACCAAGCCGGTCAAGATTACGATTGTGGTCAAGGATTTGAACGAGTTGGATTTCGAAACTGCTGGAGAGGTAAACCTAAACGGATTAAAAACCGACCAACTTAAATTGATGATGGACGGAGCGGGCGCGCTGACATTGAATGATGTCCAACTTAATAGCTTGGATTGCACCCTGTCAGGGGTCGGTTCCATCCGCGCCAGCGGCACGGCAAATTCGGAAACCGTGCGCGACCAGGGTTTGGGAAGTTTCAACGGCGGTGATGTGCACAGTCAAGATGCAACAGTTAACCTGGATGGAATGGGTAGCGCCACGGTTTGGGCCGATAAAAACCTGAACGCCAATGTCGATGGGTTGGGTTCCATTAATTACTATGGTGGTGCCCTGGTCATTAAAACGGTGAATGGTCTGGGAAGCATAAAGAGTTTGGGGGGAAGGTAATAAACCCAAGATACGGACTCACTTAGAGTATAGAAATATTTTAACTGCCCAATCCAGACCAAAAGTTGGGCAGTTTTATTTTATTTACGGCATAATGGCGATCTTGATCTCTCCCAGGGCGAGGGGTAAATGACAACCGGGTTGGATAGCTACTTTCAATACGTCAAAACCTGATGGAGGGGCAGAATAGTCCGGGTTGCACGTTCTGGGATCATCGAATACGCCTCCGTTGGCAGATGCCCAAAAACAAGACAAAGCCACCGGAAGTGTAGTCGATCTAATCCCTATAATCGAACCGCCTGTAATGGTAACAATTTCTCCCGATGCTATGGCAATCGGCGGTGTTAAAGACCTGGTAATTAAGAACCCGCGCAGAACGGGGATCCGTCCGTTTGAAAAACCAAGGGGTGAAAATGTATAAGAACCAAGCCATAGTAGGAGCACCAATAAGAGAGGGTACACGATCAATGCTAGTTTGAACCTTGCCCGCCCGGTCTTCAGAATTAAGAGGGGCTGAAATATCCATAGGATAATGATGGCTAAAGCCAGGTTTTGTGCAGGGGGATAAGTACATGGAATAATCGTTGGGAGAGGCAAAGCATTAAATAAAAATAACAATATTCCCAAAATAAGAGTATTTGCAAGGATCCATAGCACAAGGCCCCGGGATGTTTTCATGATTCCGCCCATTATACCGAAGAGACCGATCCTTCAGCCCGCCACTCGGAAAGTAAGGTCCCTGCTTTCGAATGTGTGACAGCCGATATTCGGTACCTTCCGATTTAATTAAAGAATATTTTCCACAAATAATTATTCAGATAAATGAAATATTTTATACACTAACAATGAAATTTTACAATTAATATCTCATGATATAATTTTGCAAATTCCGGGAACGTCTTACTCCTTAAAGTGCTGGAGGTTGGGCATGGAAATCACTACGAAAGAATTTAAACATTGTCATCTTGTCTCAGTTAGTGGACGTGTCGATAGTTCTACTGCTCCTCAGTTTAGCCAGGCCATTGATGCTCTTACGGGAAAAGGTATATATAAGCTCGTGATCGATATGGAAGCCCTGGAATACATGTCCAGCGCAGGCTTTCGGGCCTTGCTGGCTGCCCAACGGAATTGCAAACGATATAATCGCGGCGAGGTAGTCCTGGCATCTGTGCCCACCCGTATTCATGAAGCCCTTGAGTTGGCTGGCTTTACAGAACTTTTTAAGACCTTTCCGGAACCGCTCGAAGCAGTTGGCAGCTTTTAATCAAATCCAAGAGAATAATAAATTAATTTATTTGGAGGCCGCCCCCTGCCGTGCGTGAGGCGGCTTTTGATTACCAATGTCAGCTATAAAATTTCCTGCCAAATTTGAATATCTAGACGAGATACGTGGATATGTCGGTAAAAAGGCACGCGTGGCCGGTTTTAACGATAAGGAAGTGTATTCCATCCAGCTTGCAGCGGATGAGGCCGTTTCCAATGTAATTGAGCATGCCTATGCGGGATTTTCGGATGCCTCGTTCGAGTTAACCTGTGTATTCGAGGACGATAGAATAATCATTACTCTGCTCGATCATGGTAATTCCTTCGATTTAACCAAGGTGGTTAAACCGGACCTGAAGGCAGACCTTTCCAGGCGAAAAATTGGCGGTCTGGGAATCTACCTGATGCGCAAATTAATGGATGAGGTTCGATACGAGGTTACAGATTCCGGGAATCTTCTAACGCTTGTAAAGATGAAGGATTAACATGCGTTCCGTAAGCCGTTCTCCCGATTTATCTGAGTGGCGTGAGATCGCCAACCTGGGGGAGCAGTTAGTCAATACAGCCTCCCTGCTTGAACAACGTGATCGGATCATTGCTATGACATGCCGGATAATTCACGGGCATGTTGACGTTTGGCTGCACGAAAACCTGTTCCGCCTGCCCGATTGGAATTCCAGGCTTTCGTTCCCGGTCCAACCGCGCATGGAAGGAATGCGCCGGGCATTAGCGGGTCGAAAGTTGTTTGTCAAACGTGTAGATAAAAAGGCAGCGGTACGAAAATCTTTAGCTGCCATCCCCATTGAGGATCAGGGAATTCTCCTAGGGGTCATGCAGATAACACGGTCAAAGGGTCCGAATTTCGATAAGGAAGAGCTCGAAGTCATAAGGAGCATTGCCAGCGTGGTCGCGGTAGGGTTGTATGCCTCGCACCGCGTGGAAGTAGAACGTTTTCGGCTTGGACAGCTAAACCTTGTTCGAGAAGTCAGTTCTCAAATTGCCAATGTCCTGAGCGTCGATGAACTTTCGCGCCGGGTGGCCGAGTTGATCCAAAAAACTTTCCACTATTACTACGTTGCAATATTTACACTTCAACCGGGGGCGAAGCGGCTGCGTTTCCGTTCCAGCGCCAAAGTGCCAGTTAAGGGACGTAAGAAACTACCACTTGCCCTGGAAGTGGAGCTTGGGGAAGGGTTGATAGG
>CAZPCR010000126.1:0-573 GCA_964585035.1 uncultured Anaerolineaceae bacterium | reverse complement strand
GCCGCATCCGGTGAACGTATTGTCGCTTCTGATGTCCGAACGGACCCGCGGTTTCGGCATATTGAATCATTGCCAGAGACCCGCTCGGAAGTCGTCATACCCCTTAAACTTGAAGAACGAGTCCTCGGTGTCCTCGATATTCAATCAGACCGCCTGAACGCCTTTCATCCCAACGATTTGCTGTTATTACAGGCCCTCACAGACAATATAACCCGCGCCGTTGAAGGCGCACAGCTCTACAATGATATCCGCCGACGCGCCGATCAGTTGATGATGGTGGCTGAGATAAGCAAAAGTGTGACTTCAACTCTTGACCTTAGTGAAATGATGGATGAGGCTGCCAACCTGATCCATGATCGTTTTGGCTATCCTCACGTTTACCTTTTCGCCGTCCATCCAACCCGGCGTCGGATCGAATATGAGGCGGGTAGTGGTATTCGCAGCAACGCACTCAAAGGTTTTACGATCTCACTTGATGATCCCTCGGGTATTATCCCGTGGGTGGCGCGGTCGGGTCAGGAGATCTTGGCAAATGATGTAAATGCGGAGCCGCGTTACCGTCCATCTCCACTA
>CAZPCR010000125.1:0-8029 GCA_964585035.1 uncultured Anaerolineaceae bacterium | reverse complement strand
GGGCTGCCAGTAATGCCGAGACGGGCGCCGCAATACTCATCATGCCTTTTGTCATGGAGTAGTAGAGCAGCAGCAGCCCGGTCGTGCCAAAGGCGCCGGCTATCATGGAAAGCACCCAAATATTCCACGCCGGAATAGGCTGGCGGACGATCAATGCGACAATCAGCAGAACACTGACACCGATGATCTCCGCGTAGACGACTGTCCGATAAACGCCCGTTTTCCGGCTGGCCATCCCACCGGTGAAGTCCCCCGCTCCCCAGACGGCAGCGGAAGTAAGCCCGAAAAAGATTGAAAGCATTAAATACCTCGGGTGGATTTTCCCAATTAATGATAGTAGGTCTTGCTGATTATAAAGTGTTTACCATCCATTTCCACCCTTGAACTCGTTTTGGGGTTGGATAGGTTCTCACATTCCCTTCCCGATCTACAAACCCTAATCACCTGATCTCTGATCAGCTAATATCTTTCCCTGCTGCTTTTGCCCGCTCTAAAACTTTTTGCGCATTCTTAAGCAATGGCATATCGATCATTTTGCCGTCGAGCGCATATGCACCCGCGCCCCTGGCCTGGCTGGCATCGAAGGTTTCGACGATCTGCTGTGCACGTGCGATTGCTGTATCATCCGGTGTGAAAGCAGCTTGCACCGGCTCGACCTGCGCGGGATGGATGATCTGCTTGCCGGTGAATCCCAGCCGCGCGCCAAATTCGGATTCGACTCGCAGGCTATCGATATCTTTGAAATCGATGGTAACGATGTCAATGGCCTGCAAACCGAAAGCCATCGCGGCCGTTAGCACAGCCTGCCGGGCATACAACAACTCGGTTGCCTCTCTGGTGCGAGTCGCACCGATGGATGCTGCAAAATCCTCGCCGCCGAAGATGATGGCGTCCAGGCGCGGATGAGATGCGATTTCTTTAATGTTGAGGATCCCCCTGGCAGTTTCTACGCCGACCAGCACCCGGATCGACTGGAGCGGCCAGCCGTGTTCCAATTCGGCGGTTTCGAGGGTCCCGCTCGCCCATTCGATCTGGTCCAGTGTTTCGAGTTTGGGGATCACGATTCCCTCGGGGCGATAGGGCAAAACAGCCCGGATATCGTCCTGCTCAAGCCCGGAACCCACCGCGTTGATCCGCGCCAGCTTTTCCGATCTGCCGAAGTCCAATTCGCGCAAAGCTTTTGCAATAGTGGCGCGGGCCTCGGTCTTTTTGTTGGCAGCTACGCCGTCTTCCATGTCCATGCAAATGGAATCGACGCCGAGCGTGATGGACTTGACGATCTTCTTCCAATCGTCACCTGGCATATAGAGCAGGGAGCGTCTTGATTTCATGGATTCCTACTCCGGGGTTTCGCCTTTTTTCAGGAACATGGCCGTTCGTTCCATCTCGATCACTATCGTATTATCTGCCTTCCGTCCCCAATGTTTGAGCCGCACGATCCCCACCTCCGGCCGCGACCTGGAAGCGCGTTTCTCGATCACTTCACTCTCCGCATAGATTGTGTCACCGTGGAATACGGGGTGCGGGCTGACCACGTGGTCATAACCGAGTGTTGCAACGATGGTGCCTTCCGTCAGGTCGGGGACACTCAAGCCGACGACTAATCCCATGATAAAAATGCCGTTTACGATCCGCTGGCCGAACTCTGTCCGGATGGCAAAGTCTTCATTGATATGCAGGGGCTGGGTGTTCATGGTGAGTGTGGAGAACAGCGTGTTATCCATTTCAGTAACGGTGCGTCCGAGGCTGTGGCGGAAATGCTGGCCCACTTCAAGCTCTTCAAAATATTTACCGGGCATGGAAACCCCTACAAAAGAGAACCCCTGCCATCATAAGCAAATGTCTAAACCCCGTTTATTTCACCCGCTTCAATTGCGTTTCCGTAGCCTTGGCCTCAACACCCTCGGGACTGACGTTGTAGGCTGTGATGGTCAAATGGTCGTGATCGAGCAGCTCTACTTCTGTCCGCCATTCCCAGTCGGGGCCGCCGATGGGATCCGGGTAATTCCCCACAACGAAGAAGCCGTTTTCTTTTGGGTTTCCGATGCAAAACATATTGGCCGTGTTGTTATGAAAACTATCCACCCAGCTGGCTTCATATTGGTTAAGTATGGTGTTATAGCCAAACGTGAACAGGCCGTGCACGGGTTCATCGTCGATGGAGCTTTGGTATAGGTAGAGGATGAACCGTCCGCCCAATATCAATTGGACGCTGCCCTGCGTTGGAGATTCGATGGGCACGCCCTCCGGCTCAAGCCAGGTGCGCGTCTTACCCGTCCATCCGCCCACAAGTTGGGCGAGGAAATGGTGGGGGCTGCCTGATAATTTGGATTCTTCAAAGGCCATGGTTAGAACCGGATAACTGCAGGTGTGATTAATGAAAAGGAGTAATTGTATAAATTAGCCGACAGTGTAGCACAAAAAATGGAACAATTCATAATCTTTCGTGAAAGATCTAAAAAATCTCTCTTTACATCGTACCCGTAAGGTATCCCCTTTGAATTTCCACCGGAACACTTATTGGAATTCCTCATTTTCTACTTTCGCACCCTCCTGATTGACTCCCAACTCAAAGACCTGTGCAGATAACCCGGCAGATTCAAATCCTTGCTTTATCGCCAGGCCAATCCCTCCGTCATCTTCCGCCGAAAATGCGATCAGACTGGGCCCCGCACCCGATAGAGCTACCGCCGAAGCCCCTGCCTCTTTGCCGGCTTCCATGGCAGCCAGCGCGCCGGGAATCAGGGGCAGGCGATAAGGCTGGTGCAGCGTATCTGACATGGCCTGGCCCAGCAGGACAATGTCTCCTGTGCGGAATGCCGCGGTCACCAATACCGCATGGCTGATGTTATGGATGGCATCCTTTAATGGGACCTGTTTCGGCAGTACAGCGCGGGCCTGTTTTGTGGTGAAATTAAATTCGGGCAGCACGACGGTTATATGGAAGGGCATGATAGGCAGCTGCCGTGCAATGACCTTGCCATCCTCGATAGTCGAAACAACCAGGCCACCGCACAGGGCTGGCGCAATGTTATCGGGATGTCCCTCAATTTCTGTTGCAAGGCTCAATATCTCTTCTTTCGAGAGTACGGAGCCAAGTAAAGCGTTCGCACCGAGGATGCCCGTCAGGATGGCTGCCGCCGAAGACCCCAGCCCCGAAGCAAGTGGGATCTGGTTTACGCAACGGATAGATAGGGTGGGTATTTCCCGGTTTACCGTTTCATAAACCTTTTCCGCAGAACGATAGATGAGATTTTTGTTATTGTAAGCAAGTTTTTTCGAGCCTTCCCCCTCGATATGCAGCGAAAATGATCCAGCTTCCGTGATCTCTGTTACGTTCCATAAATTCAAAGCCAGGCCGAGCGCGTCGAAGCCTGGGCCGAGGTTGGCGGAGGTGGCGGGGACTTTGATGATGATTTTATTCATTAGACCCTGTTCGAATTGATCCACTGATTGCACAGATTATACAGTTGTGAAAATATCTAACTAATCTGCGGATGGATTTTTCTTTTTTCGTTATTGCGGATGATGGCTCTTGATGAGAGTTCGACCTATTGGCATTCTTCGATTGTTCCGTGAAGGCTCACACTTAACCTAAAATGATTTCTTCCAATGCCGGTAATTTTGGCGGGACGACTTGCGGCTTTGCCATTTCCTTTGTGATGATGTCGGGGTCTTTTAATCCATGCCCGGTGCATACGGCGACAATCCGTTTGCCTTGCGGTTTAAATTCCAGTGCAGCGATCTCAAGCGCCAAACCTGCCAGGCCGGCGGCCGAGGCGGGTTCAACCCAGATGCCTTCCAGCTCGGCCAGCATCTTCTGCATGTTGAGGATCTGTTCATCCGTTACAGCGATGATGCGGCCCCCCGATTCCTCTGCCGCGAGCAAAGCCTGCTCGCCGCGCGCCGGTTTGCCAATGCGGATCGCCGTCGCGACCGTCTCGGGCTTCTCAACGGGATGGCCGATCACGAGCGGAGCAGCGCCGGCTGCCTGTACGCCCAGAATTTGGGGTAGGCCGGTTGACTTTACCTGGTTGTATTGTTTGAAGCCCGCCCAATATGCCGTGATGTTGCCCGCGTTACCTACGGGCAGGCACAACCAATCGGGCGCAGACTCAAGTACGTCGCAGATTTCGAAGGCGGCGGACTTCTGCCCTTCGATGCGATAAGGGTTGATCGAATTGACCAGGCAGATCGGATGCTTGTTGGTAAGCTCTACCACCATGGTCAGTGCGTCGTCAAAGGAACCGTCAATTTGAATAACCTGCGCGCCATAAGCGACCGACCCTGCCAGTTTACCCGCCGCCACCTTTCCCTGTGGGATCAGCACGATTGATTTCATCCCGGCCCGGGCGGCATACGCTGCCGCGGAGGCGGCAGTGTTGCCCGTCGAGGCGCAGATGACGGTCGTGGCGCCTCGTCCCAGCGCCTCGCTTACGGCAGCAGTCATGCCGCGGTCTTTGAATGACCCGGTTGGATTGAGACCTTCATATTTTATGAACAGCTCGAAACCGCCCCCAAGCTGGCGTGATAAATTGTCGGCAGGGATCAGCGGCGTATTCCCCTCCAGCAGCGTGACGTTCCGCGTGTGAGTCGGCAAGTCGAGCAGGTGTCTGTATTTCGAAAGAACGCCTTGATAAGTCATGCGGAAAGTTTAGCATAAAAGAAGGCGTTGACTAGGGTCGGGAAGCCCGCTGCGTAAGCTAACATCTTCATCTATCAACTTGGAAAGGCTGCTTTTTCCAGGAGACAGGCATGATAGAATTTAGAGGTGAATTATTCTGAGATCACGGAGAATTTGTGGATCGGGACGACCCCCACCAAGAGTGATTATGACCTGCTCCGGGAGCGTGGGGTCACGCTCGTCATTAACATGCGCTTCGGGCACGGGCTGTATTTCCGCGAGCCGCCTCTTACTTACCTTTGGCTGCGGTCATTTGATAATCCACTCTTGCCTATTCCGGTACAGCACCTGAACCGGGGTGTGCAGGCCGCACTGGATGTGATCAATAAAGGCGGCAAGGTATATGTCCACTGTGCCCGCGGCCGCCATCGCAGTGTGGCAATGGGCGCAGCCATCTTGATCGCCCAGGGCTTATCTGCCGAATCCGCCATGTCGTTGATCAAATCCCAGCGTGTAGTGGCGGACCCTTATATATTTTATATCTACCGACGCATCACGATGTTCGAACGCAAATGGGGACAGGTTATTTCGGACGTTTTACCCTCCTCTTGAAAAGATTTCCACCCCGCAGTTCCCTGAATTATTCCTTCGCAAGTTTTGCAACGGTTACGCCCGCACCGCCTTCATTATCGTGTGCCTCTTCGAACGAGCTAACGTAGGGGCTGTCCTTCAATGCGATCCGGACGGCCTCGCGCATCCGGCCCGTCCCTTTTCCGTGAACGATGCGCACAAAGGGCAAGCCCGCCGAGTAAGCCTTCTCCAGGTATTTATCCAATTCATCCAGGCCGTCTTCCACCAGTTTGCCGCGCAGGCTGATCTCCATGCCCGGCGATTGCTTCAAGGGTGGGGTTGAATTTCGCGAGACCGATGCTTCGCTATTCTCATTCTTTGGCTTGCGGCTTTCGATTACTGCTTCCCCGCCTTTTCTTTGCAGGTCACTAAATTTTGCGCGGATACGCAGTGTGCCGATCTGCACTTCCGCTTCGGAATCACCTAGGGCCGTCAGGATGCCTTCGGAATTAAGCGATGCCAGGAAGACCTTCTCGCCGAGTGCGAAAGGCCTTTGACTATTGGCGGTGGAGCCCGCTAGGGACGATTCACGGCTGGCCGTCTGCCGCCTTGGTACTGGCGCTTCGATCTTCTCCTGGATCGCTGCGGCTTTATCTTCGATGTCTTTCAAAGCCTCCAGGGGTTGCCTGGCTTTCTTGAGGTTTTGTTTTAAAGACTCGAGGTTTTGTTTTAAGACCGCGACTTCCAGCTCGCCTTCGGCGCGCGCTTTCGCCAGCACCTCACGCCGTTCGTCTTCGATCTTTTCAAGACGTTTGTCGAGCTCATGCGTCTGCGTTTCGAGCCGGGTGCGTGCTTTCTCGAGCTTCTCGCGTTCGTGCGAGGTACGGTTGCGTTCCTTACGGATGTCGTCGAGCAGTTTATCGGCGCGCAGGTCGTCGGGGTTGATCTCGCTTTTTGCCGCGGCCACCAGGTCCGGATCCAGGCCAAGGCGCTGGGCGATCGCCAGGGCGTTCGAGCGTCCCGGGAGGCCGATCGTTAAACGATAAGTGGGACGCAGGGTCTTGATGTCGAATTCCAGAGAGGCATTCACCACGCCATCGGTACCGTGTGCGAAGGTCTTGAGCTCAGGATAGTGCGTGGCGACGAAGGTCGTGATGCCGCGTTCTAGCAGGGCGTTGAGAATGGCACGCGCCAGGGCTGCACCTTCCTGCGGATCGGTGCCTGCGCCTAATTCGTCCAGGATGACAAGCGATTGCCCATCGGCTCTCTTCAGGATGCGTATGATATTCGTGATGTGTGACGAGAAGGTGGAAAGAGATTGCTCGATGGATTGCTCGTCGCCGATATCGGCAAAGACGTCGTGGAAGCAGGGCAGCTCGGATTCGCTCCGTGCCGGGATGTGGAGTCCGCTCTGCGCCATGAGCGCCAGCAGACCGACCGTCTTGAGCGATACTGTTTTACCACCGGTGTTCGGGCCGGTAATGACCAGGGCCAGCGTTCCGGGCTTCGGATCGATATCGACCGGCACGACGGTTTGAGGATCTAGCAGGGGATGGCGGGCATCACGCAGGTTTATGGTATGAAAATTCGAGGCGGCAGGCTGTGTATCTTTATCTTTTGACTTTTCACCTTTTAACCTTGAACCATGACCTTTCATCTCATGGAGGATCGGTTCGCTGCCTTTGATCTCCTGCGCATACTTGGCTTTTGCAAAGGCCAGGTCGAGCACGGCCAGGTTTTCCACGCCGTAAGTTATTTCTTCATGGTGGGTGCCCACCAGGGCAGACAGTTCCGCCAGGATGCGGCGTTCTTCATCGCGCTCTGCCAGCTCCAGTTCGCGTACTTCATTGTTAAGCTCCACCACTGGCAGCGGCTCTACGAATAGTGTGGCGCCCGAGGAGGATTGATCGTGGATGATGGCCTTGATTTGCCCTTTGAACTCGGCGCGCAACGGGATCACGTAGCGTCCGTCGCGCTGTGTGATGATCGGTTCCTGCAGCTTGGAGGCAGAATCGGTCAGGTATTTTTGCAGACGCGCCATCAGGCGGTCGTGCGCCACTTTGAGCGAGCGCCTCAAGGATGCCAGCTTGGGGGAAGCCGAGTCCAGCACTTCGCCGCGCTCGGAGAGTACGCGTGTGATGGCGTCCACCAGGCCAAGTGTTTCCGGTAGGCCAGCCGCAAGCTGTGCGAGCCGCGGCGCCTTTTCAGCGGCGTGTTCGAGCGATTTCCTGAGGGTGCGGCAGGCGATCAGCGTGGACTTGACCTCGAGCAATGCCTGGGCATCGAGCACACCGCCGCGCATTGCCAGCTCCGCCGACATGCGGATATCGTGTGCGCCGCCCACCGAAAGGTCGTTCGTGGACAGCAGGAAGCGCGCCTCGCTGGTCTCCGCCAGCAGGCGTTTGGCTTCTTCAACGTGCGCCGTCGGTTGGAGGGCGCGTGCCAGGTCTGCCGAAGCGGAGAAATCACAAAAACCCGCCAGGCGGGTGAGTATCTTGTCGTATTCGAGCACGTGCAAAGTTTTGCTATCCATCACGAAGGAATTATAAACCACTGGCATATTTACTCACTGCCCCATAAGGTATCCAACCACAGGCATTTCAGGAGACTTAATAAACAGGCGCAAAAATTAGGCTCTTATAAAGATAAGTCTTGATAGATGGTTTTTGATGACTGATTTGCTTGACTCTCACTTTGCGAAATAGTTTAAAATTAATTCTATGGGTATAAATTCAACGATAAAATGTTTTGGATGCGGTGCTGTTGTCCCTGATGTGGAAGGGGCTGTGCATTCATACATGCTTTCTGTTCCCGGTTGTTGGCATTTATACGGAG
>CAZPCR010000124.1:0-8082 GCA_964585035.1 uncultured Anaerolineaceae bacterium | reverse complement strand
CCGCGCCTGCAAATACCGCTGCCCCTGCTGCAACCGTAGCTCCTGCCGCGACGGCAGCCCCAGTTGCGACCGATACAGCTGCCGCACCTGCCACTCCGGCACAGGTTCAAATCCCCGACATCGTTGCGGGTAAGTACAACGTCGCAATCGTTTTACTCGGTGTCGCTGTCGACGGTGGTTGGTCTCAAGCGCACGCTGACGCCGCTGCGTATATGATGAAGCAAGACCCATCCATGAATGTGGTGTATATTGAGAACGTCAATCCGGGTCCGGATGCCGAATCGGCGATGCGCGCGTTGGCTCGCAAGGGATTCGATTTCATCATTGGCACCACGTTTGAATATGGTACAACCATGGCTTCGCTGGCTGATGAATTCCCGAAAATCTCCTGGCTGCACGCCTCTGGTTATCAATCCAACGGCACCAATTTTGGCAACGTGTTTGGCTCGATGGAACAAATGAAATATCTGGCCGGCATGGTCGGTGGCGCCCGCGCTAAAGCTGATGGAAGTACCAAGATCGGCTACGTCGCACCATGGCCGAATCCGGAAGTTGTCCGCCTCGGAGATGCTTTCGCTCTGGGTATGAAAGTCACGTGCCCGGAATGCACAATGGAAGTTCGCTGGATCAATACCTGGTATGATCCGGACAAGGAAAAGCAGGCAGCTCAGTCGTTATTGGACGCTGGTGCGGATGTTATCCTGATCGGTTCCGATACGCCAGGCCCGCTGGTTGCAGCTGCTAATGCTGGAAAATGGGCATTGACGTACGACTATATCAATTCATGTCAACCGGCTGCCGCTAGTTGCCTAGGTACAGAATATTGGAACTGGGGTCCGATCTACCTGAAAGACGCCCAGGCAGCTAAGGCTGGCACTTGGAAACCCGGGAATGACTTCTTAGATGCCAGTACCGGTATCGTCGGATTCTATGGCTTCATGGATGGCCAGACACCTCAACCAGGCGTCCCAACTGATGTGATTCCCCAGGTTAAGGCAAAACTTGCTGACATGCTCGCTGGGAAATTTACAGATGCTGACATTTTCAAAGGCCCAATCAACGACAACACTGGCAAGGTCATCATTCCTGCCGGCCAAACTCTGAATTATGAAGATCTGTTTGGAATCGATGCAGGCACCATCAAGGCATTTAGCCTGACGGGCCATACCCCCTGTACCCTCTGCATGCCCTTCCTGGTGAATGGCGTTGAAGGTACGCTTCCGGCGATGCCTGCACAATAGGTGTTTTTCGGGAGAAAATAGATTTAGTTTTTGATTTTCATGTTGGCGCAGGAGTCCACCTCCTGCGCCAACCATAAAATCGATAACTTAGGAGAGTAAATGACCGAATCCCCAACCACTTTTGAAATGCACGCTATCGTAAAACGGTTTCCAGGCGTGCTTGCAATTGACCATGTGGATTTTGTTTGTCGAGAGGGTCAAGTACATGCGCTATTAGGGGAAAATGGCGCCGGTAAAAGCACATTAATGAATGTTTTGGCTGGCTTATACCGTTCCGATGGGGGCGAGATTCTTCTTAAAGGCAGGCGCGTTGTGTTCCATTCCCCCCAAGACGCGATTTCACATGGGATTGGGATGATCCACCAGCATTTTATGCTCGTACAATCGAATTCGGTCGCCGAAAATGTTGTTCTCGGCCTTAAAAAACCTCGCTTTTTCTTAAGTTTATCAAGTATAGAAGACCAGGTCGCCGCCCTCGGCGAACAGTATGGTATGAAGGTGAATCCGCGGGCGAAAATCTGGCAACTTTCGGTGGGCGAACAACAACGCGTGGAAGTTCTAAAAATGTTGTTCCGGGGAGCCAGGGTCCTCATCCTCGACGAGCCCACCGCCGTATTGACACCTCAAGAAGTGGATGCGCTATTTGGCACGCTCCACGATATGACGAATCGCGGCCATTCGATTGTGTTTATTTCTCACAAGCTCGAAGAAGTAGTAAAAATTGCAGATTACGTTACCGTTCTACGGCGCGGTAAGGTGACCGCTGCAAACGTTTCGGCAAAGGGTATTTCCAAAGCTCAACTGGCAAATTTGATGGTCGGACGCGAAGTCTTGTTCCGGGTCGACAAAAAGAAAATCCAACCTGGAGAGGATGTACTTGTCGTGGAAGGCTTGAGCGCCGAAAACGACCGCGGTTTACCTGCCATCCGCGAAGTTTCGTTTAACGTGCGCGCAAAGGAAATTGTAGGTATCGCGGGGGTAGCGGGCAATGGCCAGAGTGAATTGGCTGAAACGCTCACCGGCCTGCGCTCGGCAACCGCGGGTAAAATGAGAATGGGAAATATAGTATTGAATTCCCGCTCACATTGGCGGGAAATCGGAAGGCGTTTGGCTCACATTCCCGAAGATCGCGCCTCAGTTGGCAGCATTCCGGATCTAAGCATTGCAGAGAACTTGATTCTCAAGAGCTTCTCACGCTCGCCGATTTCCAGCGGATGGTCGATCGATAAAATAGCCGTTCACCAGAATGCAGTGAAATTGGTTGACGAGTATAAGATTTCCACCCCAACTGTTGACACACCTGTGCGTATGTTATCCGGGGGAAATCTGCAAAAAGTGATCTTGGCTCGCGAGACTGCGCAGCAGCCTGAACTGATGATCGCCGTCCATCCCACTCGTGGGCTGGACATTGGCGCAACTGAAGCCGTACACAAGCTTCTTGTAGAACAGCGCGATGCCGGCGCAGCGATTCTTTTAATCTCCGAAGACCTGGATGAATTATTGTCTTTGAGTGATCGGCTTATGGTCATGTATGAAGGACGGATCGTGGGCGACATGGAGACGGAAAGCTCCGACATCGAAAAAATTGGCCTGATGATGGCCGGTGTAAAGGCAAAATCATGAATCAGTCCAGGATTCCTTATCGTGTTCGCTTCGAAACTCGTCTGGATAACCCGGGTTGGTTGGGAATCGTATCTTCTATTCTGGGTGTTGTTCTGGCGTTGATCATCGGAGGGTTTGTTCTCAAGATCGCTGGAGCTACAAGTCCGGTATCGACCTATCAGGCGATATTCCAACAAGGTTTCGGAACATTTGCTGATTGGCGCGCCGGATTTATTGCCATCTTTACCAACACGGATTGCCCAAAAGGGATGTTATGTTTTGGCCCTCTTTCGGATACTTTAGTTAAAGCATCACCCATTCTGTTAACCTCTCTGGCTTGTATCGTCGCCTTCCGCATGAAGCAGTGGAATATCGGCGCCGATGGCCAGTTATTTATGGGAGCGTGGGCGGCGACCGGGGTCGCTGTGTTTCTTCTGCCAAGTACAACCAACCCGGTTGTGATGATGTTGGCGATGGGATTGGCCGGTGTTCTGGCTGGCGGAATTTATGGAGCAATCCCTGGTTTCTTAAAGGCCTGGCTCAACATCAATGAAATTATCACGACCCTGATGTTGAACTACGTTGCCTACAATTGGGTTGCCTTTTTTGTTGTGGTAGGCCCATGGAGCATAGGGGATTTTGAATCCACAGGGCGTTTTCCGGCAGCGGCAACCTGGCCGCGGCTGACGCAATTATCCAAGACAATCCCGATTTTATCTGGATTAACTGCTAATCCAGGCGTACTACTTGGGGTCTTCGCGGCAATCGGTTTAGCCTGGGTTATTTATCGCAGCCGTTGGGGGTATGAAATCCGCGTGATCGGAAATAACCCAAAAGCGGCTCGTTATGCCGGGATCGATCTAAAAAGGAATATTTTCCTGGTCATGGCGCTTTCCGGTGCGCTGGCAGGTTTGGCTGGTATGAACGAGGTTGCATCATTGCGTGAGCTCAATGGACGTTTTCAACAAGGTTACGGATTTACCGGTGTAATTATTGCGTGGCTTGCTCGGTTGAACCCAATTGCAGCCATCCTTGTTTCGATATTATTCGGTGGACTGGTGGTCGGCACGCAACTGGTCCAGCCGGCTGGAATCTCCGCCATGTTGCAGGGTGTCATCCTCTTCGTCGTGGTTGGTACTGAACTTATCTTTCGTTATCGCGTGCACTTCGAAAGGGTGGATGGGGTTGCAATTCCGGAGAAAATTGGAGAGGTATCATGACCACGAGCACCTTGTTTACTCTGATTATCACGATATTGTTTGGTGCTCTAGTCAGTGGTACGCCTTTGCTGTTTGCAACCATGGGAGAGATCTTCTCCGAGCGTTCGGGCGTCATGAACCTGGGTCTTGAGGGTATGATGTTAATGGGTGCGTTCGGAGGATTCGCAGCCTGGTTCCACACCGGTAACTTGTTCGCAGGGATCGCCGTTGGAATGATTGCGGGAGGCCTGATGGCTTTACTGCACGCAGTTATCACGATCAGCTTAAGAGCCGACCAGGTCGTGAGCGGGCTGGCTCTGACCATTCTGGGTACCGGCCTTTCAAGCATCCTCGGCCAGCCGTACGTAGGAAAACCTGTAGCTACTCCAACCAATTTGATCCTGCCTATTTTGGGTCGGGTTTCAGCCGAACAGATTATCCTGATCGTTGTCGGCCTGATCATCGCTCCCCTGGCGTGGTATTACTTGCATCATACCCGCCCGGGGCTTAACCTGCGTTCGGTTGGCGAGCACCCAGCTGCTGCCGATTCGCTTGGGATTAATGTTAACTTGACTCGCTATCTGTATGTGATATTTGGCGGTCTGATGAGCGGCTTAGCTGGGGCGTCGTTGAGCCTGATCACCGAACCGGGATGGGTCGATGGCAAAACGTCCGGGTTAGGTTGGATCGCAGTCGGACTGGTGATCTTTGCATCCTGGGACCCTTTGCGTGGGTTGTGGGTTTCTTATTTCTTTGGACTTCTTCGCCGCTTGCCCCTCGACTTGCAGAATCCGGCTTTACCTTTGATCTCGACAGCTAATAACCCCATGGTCGGCCGGATTATGGATGTGCTTCCTTATCTGGCAACGATATTCATCTTAATTCTCGGTTCGCGCCAAGCTATGCGTAAACGCCTCGGCGCGCCGGCGGCTCTTGGGACACCATACATTCGCGGAGAACGCGGATTGTAGTTTTATCCGTTGATACCCAATAACCTTATTGTTAAAGATTACTTGTTTATAAGATAGGTCTGAACAACTAATATGAGCTTATGGCAGCAATACCTTCGCCCAAAAACAATATCTGAAGCCATTCAGGCTTTTGTTACAGCTACAAAACCAGTTGCACCGATAGCTGGCGGTACTGACTTGTTGTTGGATCTCCAGCAGGGGCGGCATCCAGCCGTGAAAACATTGGTTGATGTCACGGGAATTAAAGAACTGCTTTCATTGGAAATACGCGGGGATAAGCTGTTTATTGGCGCTGGCATTCCGGTTACTCGCATCACTTTAGACCCTCTGGTCAACCACCACGCACAGGCACTGGTCGAAGCGTGTGCGTTGATCGGTGGTCCACAGGTGCGTAATGTGGCAACCCTGGGCGGTAACACTGCCCATGCATTGCCAGCGGCGGATGGCACGATTGCACTCCTGGCCCTTGATGCGACGGTGGAAATTGCGGGGATCTCTGGAATCCGCCAATTGCCATTTAAAGAATTGTTTCTAGGTCCTGGTAAGTCGGTCATTAAGCACGGGGAAGAGTTGATTGTAGGATTTAACTTGCAGCTTAAGCAAACCACCCAAGCCTCGTGTTTCAAACGCATCATGCGGCCGCAAGGCGTGGCGTTGCCAATCATAAATGTGGCTGTCTGGTTGGATCGCGATAATAATACGATTAAAAATATCCGTGTTGCTGTTGGCCCTGGGGCATCAACACCCTGGCGTGCAAGGGATGCTGAAGAAGCCTTGATCGGTAAGTCCATGAATGAGATTAACTCCAATTCATCTCTTGAAGCTTTACTTAATCAGGTAGGATTCCGCTCGAGCCCACGTCGGGCAGGTTCGGATTACCGCCGGCATTTAGTCGATACTTTGTTTAAAGATGTGCTCAAAACTGCATGGGAACGTGCAGCCTAGAAAGGTTATCGGTATGGACGAACTTTCAATTAATGTTAATGGACAATCTTACAACCTTCCTCCCGTCGCTGGAGAATCATTGGCCGATCTCCTTCGCCATCGCCTGCGGCTGACAGGTACAAAAATAGCCTGCGGAGAATCTGAGTGCGGGGCGTGTACAGTCCTTGTGGACGGAGAACCCATTCTCTCCTGTATGTATCCGGCCGACAGAGCCGATGGAAAGACTGTCGTCACAATAGAAGGACTTGCTCAACGCGTAAATGCAGAGCTGAAACTTCATCCTTTACAGGAAGCTTTCGTCGAACATGGCGCTGTCCAATGTGGCTTCTGCATCCCCGGTCAGATTATGACGGCGTACGCTTTATTGAGCCGTAATCAGGATCCATCGCAGGAAGAGATCCGTGTTGCGTTAAAAGATACCCTCTGTCGCTGCGCCGGTTACCCCACTATTGAGAATGCTATTCTCGCTGCCGCACATTCTTTACGGACTGGAGAGGCCGTCCCGCCACCTCATATCCCGGATTCTATACATTCCCATGCAATAGTAGGTCATACACAAATCCGGCCCGATGCGATCGAAAAAGTTACAGGCGATGCGATTTATACCGATGACTTGGAATTTGAAGGCATGCTTTATGCGAGAGTCCGAAGGGCGTTAGTGCCTCATGCATTTTTGAAAAAACTTGATATTTCCAAGGCAAAAGCACTGGGAGGTGTATTGGCGGTATTAACCGCTAATGATATTCCTGGTGAACACAACCATGGTCTGGTTATATTTGATTGGCCTGTGATGGTTGGGGTAGGGGAACGAGTCAGATATGTGGGCGATGCAATTGCAATTGTCGCAGCGGAAACACAGGAAATCGCTGACCAGGCTGTGGGATTGATCGAGGCGGAGTTTGACCTGCTGCCCGTTATTTCTGATCCCGTTCAGGCGCGTCGCGAAGATGTTCCTCAAATCCATGCCAATGGAAATTTACTCAAGCATATTAAAGTTCGTAAGGGCGATATCGAAAAGGGCTTTACTGAGTCAGATGTGGTTTTGGAGCACACATTTTATACTCCGATTACTGAGCATGCTTTCCTTGAGCCTGAATGTAGTATCGCTGTACCTACTCCCGACCACCGCATGGAAATTTACGTCGGTTCACAAATTCCTTACCAGGATCGAACGCAGGTAGCGCGTGTGATGGGGTGGCCGGAAGAGCGTGTGCGAATTGTCGGCCAATTGATGGGCGGCGGCTTTGGTGGAAAAGAAGATATCGCAGGACAAATTCATGCGGCTATGCTTGCGAACATAACGCAGCGTCCTGTAAAGCTCCTCTTCGACAGACACGAAAGTTTGCTTGTTCATCCCAAACGACATGCTACACAGATACGCGTAAAGATTGGTGCAAAGAAAGATGGGCGATTGGTTGCAGCGGAGTCGGAATTATACGGTGATACCGGCGCATACGCTTCCCTGGGAGATAAGGTAATGACGCGGGCTACAACTCATTCCGCGGGTCCCTATGATATTCCCCATGTACGCGCCGATTGTTACGCGATGTATACGAACAATCCACCCGCCGGGGCGTTTCGTGGATTTGGTGTCACCCAGTCAGCATTTGCAGTCGAATCTATGATGGATATGCTGGCCGAGAAGTTGGGGATCGAACCTGTTGAACTTCGCCGTATGAATGCTTTGCATGTTGGTAGCATCACCAATACGGGACAAACTCTGCGCGATTCGGTGGGGCTGACGGAATGCATAAATAAAGTAGAGTTAGAAATGCGACGTTTGGCGACCTCGGTATGTGGTGTTCGAGGCGAGGATGTTTTTGCTTCACATTTTTTACCTGGCAAACCACACCTGGTTCACGCCTGGGGTTTTGCTGCCGGGTATAAAAACACCGGTTTGGGGGGTGGCGCGCCGGATATTTCCGGCGCCGAAGTGGAGCTTTATGAGAATGGTATGTTAGAAGTACGGAGTTCATCGGCAGAAATGGGCCAGGGGCTTGTTTCAGTAATGCGTATGATCGTTGCCGAAGAACTTGGTGTTACATCTGATAAAGTACGCGTGTTGGTTATGGATACGTATTTAACCCCGAATGGGGGGCCTACTACGGCTTCACGGCAAACCTA
>CAZPCR010000123.1:0-8120 GCA_964585035.1 uncultured Anaerolineaceae bacterium | reverse complement strand
GGCGCTCGAGATGGCGGGCGTGGAAGCACTCATACGATGGAACTCACGCTACAAAGGATTGCTGAAGCCGGACCAGTTTTTTTCATCCATTAATACAACCGGTATATTAAATTCCGTGGAGAAATGGGTCCTGCAAACAGCCTGCGAAAAGATCGTGCAGGTGAATACGCAATCGAAAAGGCCTATTCCGTTGTTTGTCTCGGTAAATCTCACCAATAAACAATTGGAAAATCCCAACCTGGCCGAATGGATCGACCAGACCCTGGAAAAATATGGGGTGAAGCCCGACCAGTTATGGCTGGAGATATCCGAAAAGACCAGGTTGAACGACGAAGCGGTGGCGATCCCGATACTCCAGAGCCTACGAGCACGCGGCATCCGGTTATGCCTCGACGATTTCGGAACCGGTTATTCGACACTGAGATATCTGTCGCAGCTCCCCATAGATGTCATAAAGATCGACCAGTCTCTGATTAGCGACGTCGATGAAAACCTCGAGAGCAGGAAGATCGTTCAAACCGTCATCGGCCTGGCTAATAACCTGGGTCTACGCCTCGTAGCTGAGGGAGTGGAGACACGCGCACAATTGGATTTTCTTATGGCCGCGAAGTGCACTTACGTTCAAGGTTATTATTTCTCAGAACCTGTATATGATCACCAACTCCTTGAATTACTGGAACGAGGTCCGTTCGATCTATAGCGATTCAAGACGTCCTTGTTGGAAGGTAGGGTATAATAACTTATCACATCGATATACTCCACAGCAACAAGGATCTTATGGCAAGCGCTTTCTCTTTACCAGCGGACTACTGGTCAAAACTCCAAATCACGAAGCAAGACGTTGAATCATTGAACACCTATCTATTCGAAGCCGAGACGCCTTTGACGGCGCGCGACCTGACCTCGATATTTGTGACAGCGCGGGTCAAGGCTGAGAAACAAGCGCAGGCAGCAAAGCGCCAGGCAGGCGGAAAAACATACCTTCCCAAAGATAAGTACCAGACTGGTGATGAACTCGTTTTTCCGGCCTTGGATTGGATAAAGGGCAAGGTTACTGCGACGCGCGCCGGGGTCAACCCGGAGGCGACTACCTTTGACGTAATCACCGTCGGGATGGAAGATGGGTCTCAGAGGATGTTTGCGGCAGGCCTGGAGGAGCATGCGCTCAACCAGGAACCTACTTCGTCAAACGAAGAGGACGATCTAAACCCTGAGACGGTGCTGGAAGATTTCGGAAGCGAGATCGAAAAGAAACTGGATATTGCTTTCGCACAGGATGATGGCCTGGTCAACATCGCGGGGCGATGGTTCCCTTCAGGACTGTTGGTGGATATAAACGAAGGTCAATTGAACCTGGCCGAAGCCGTCCTGGATATGGCCCAGGGTGAACCCCAGCCCACGTCTGCTTTGCTTAAAGACGTGGAGCTGCCTGCAGGCATCAATCTCAAGCTGGCTGAATTTTCATTGAACCATGCGCTGCTGGAAGACGGACGATTTGATGAGGTGGGACCGGCGGGACAAATATTGTGGTGTTTGCGCCGGTTGGAACCGGACGGCGTGCGTGAAGTACCTTCGTCATTAAGATACACGAAGATAGAATTCGACCGGTCCCTGCTCGATGATGCGATGACGAAATTAGAGGCGCAGCTCGATGATGAATTAACCGAGCCGGACGGAATAGACCGTAAGGAAATCAAGGAAGTAACCATCAGTTTGATATACCCGCACCTGCGGGCGGGGACGTTACCTCTTTCCGAACGGACAAAGACATTATTCCCAACGGCGTATGAATCGCCGCACGTACGTTTTACACTGGTCGATGCCAGGTCGGCCGTGAAGATGCCGGCCTGGGTGGTACGCAAGGATCATTACGTGTTCGGCTTGCGCGAATGGTATAAGTCACACCAATTGATACCCGGCAGCCTAGTCACCATAAAGCGAGGGCAAAAGCCGGGTGAGGTGATTGTAGAGGCCAGGACACAGAGATCCTCCAAGGATTGGATACGCACATTGATCGTGGGGGCAGATGGGGGGCTGGTGTTCGCCATGCTAAAACAGCCCATCACTGCCGAGTTTAACGACCGAATGGCGATCTATGTGCCAGATTTCCATGCGCTCGACCCACTGTGGGAAAAGCAACGTCCCTTCGAAGACCTGGTGATCATGGTGATGCGCGAGATCACAAAGTTAAATCCTCAGGGACACGTCCATGCACAAGAGTTATATGCGGCGGTAAACCTGGTACGACGAGTTCCGCCAGCGCCATTGTTCGCCCTACTGGCGAGTCAACCCAAGTTCGTCCATGTGGGCGACCTGCATTTCCGTCTGGAGGAAAACCGTGAGCTTGCTTAAACCGACCATCCAAACCCCGTTCCATATAGACTTTGAATGGTGGGAACGCAACGACCGCGACTGGCATATTTTTTTCCGCTCCCTGTTGTGCCCCGAGCACCAGCAGGCATTTGCCAATGTGCAGGAAGGCTCACTGATCGACTGGATCGACCCGAAAACCGCTGAGGTAAGGTCAGTGGACGGCATTCAACATGCGTTAATGAGCCACTGTGCTCAGCAACCCGATTTTGTTAACGCACATACCTCCGTGGTCGAAGCGGTTTTCCGCATATTCCTTGTGAACGGAAATCAACCATTAAGCTCGGCAGACCTTTCGAAGGATCTCAAGCGACCAGCAGATACCATCCTGCGGACTTTGTCAGGTGCGCGAATATATAGAGGTCTAAGGCCGGTGGGGGCCATAAGACCGGAAGAAGCCGTGGCTGTAGTTCCGACGGGTGAGGCTTAAAGTTACCTGCCCCTGTAGCTCAATGGACAGAGCAACTGCCTTCTAAGCAGGAGGTTGTGGGTTCGAATCCCGCCAGGGGCGCTACAACACCTGTCTTGCAGGCACCTTATTTAAATTTGCAAAATGAAAACGGAGAATGACATAATTCTATAGGAGTATGTTGAATGGCTACTGAACGATTTGGTTTAATAAAAGTTGGCGGCAAAGATGCGACCGTCGTTGGGGACGATCTTAAGGCTGGGGGTAGGGCGCCCGAATTCACCGTGCATGACATCGATTGGACGGTTAAACATGGCTTGGCAGATACGGCAGGCAAGGTCCGCATCATCGCGGCAGTGCCTTCACTGGAAACAGATACATGTGACCGTGAGGCGAGGCGTTTCAACATGGAAGCCGCGTCTTTAAGCAAGGACATTGTGATCGAAGTTATCAGTACCGACCTGCCATATACGCAGAAACGCTGGTGCGGCGGGGCGGGCGTAGACCAGGTTATGACCTTATCGGACCATATGACGGGCAAATTTGGAGAGGATTATGGTGTGCTCATCAAAGAACGCCGAATCCTGCGACGAGCCGTTTTTGTGGTCGGTAAGGATAATAAATTAGTATACGCGGCATACATGCCAGTGCTAGGCGATGAGCCGAACTATCCCGAGGTATTGGCAGCAGCCAAGAAGGCCTTAGGATAGAGTTTATCGAGCAGCTAATAAAACCCGGATTTGGTACGGTGAGACATTCCTCGATCCGCGGAATTTTTGAAAAAAGATCGAGGACCGTCGATTTCTTTCCCACTGCGTGACATATTGATACAAGAGTTACGACGTCTTTAGTAGAAAAAACTTTATTGGTAAGATCCAGTTGTCCGAGGTTAGCAAGGAGTAAGGTATGCCTACAATAATTCGCAGGACCGAGACAGTGGCAGTAACCGATAAGCGGGGCGGTGTCTTCAATGCAGTAGGTTGGCAGGTAACCAGCAGCCTATGGACCCCCCCAACCGATGTTTACGAGACCGAGGAAAAATATTTTGTACGGATCGAAGCAGCAGGCATGCGAGAGACGGATTTTGAAATCACTTTCGATAAAGGGATCCTGCTTGTAAAGGGAGTGCGGAACGATGTACCGGAAAGGCGTGGTTATCACCAAATGGAAATCCACTTCGGGAAATTCACGGCCTCGATTGGGATCCCCGGTGCGATCGATCTCGATACCTCGATGGCAGAGTATCATGACGGATTTTTGGTCATAAGCATGCCGAAATTAAAAACCACGGAAGTAAAAATCGAGGAATAGATGCCTGCGTCACGATGGCAAACCAGTATGGCTGAACTTTTCGAATGGATCGGGCAGGCCGACGATGAGCTAAAAATGCTCATCCCATCGGCATTTTCTCGATTCGGCAAGAAGGAAGATGGAACCAATCCTTCGGATGTAAATAACGAGCCGCCAAAATATCCGGATGTGCTGCCGATCCTGCCACTGCGAGGGGTAGTGGTTTATCCGAATACGGCTGTGCCGCTGACGGTGGGCCAGCAGCGTTCGATACGCCTGGTTGACGATGTCGTGGCCGGAGATAAATACGTGGGTCTCGTTACCGCGATGAACCCCGAACTAGAAACTCCGGGTCCAAACGACTTATACAAGGTGGGTGTGGTCGCCATCATCCACCGGCTGCTCCGGGCACCCGACGGCACTGTGCGATTGCTCGTGCAGGGCATAAGCCGTTTTCGGTTAGGGGAATTTGTCAGCGAAGAGCCGTACCTAAAGGCGAAAATAATACCTGCCCCCGAGAACGTGGAAACAGGACTCGAGATCGAGGCCCTGGCGCGCAATGCACGCGACCAGTTCCAACAGATCACTCAAATGATTCCTTCGTTCCCAGAAGAGCTTGTCAATTCAATCACATCGCTCGAAGACCCGCTGCAAACGGTTTATACGATTGCCAATTTCCAGCGCATCGAACTAAAAGATGCAGAAGAACTGCTCGAAATCGACTCTGCCATAGAGAAGCTGCGCAAGTTGATCGGACTACTGGTCCGTGAAGCCGAAGTGCTGACGCTCGGGCAGAAAATACAGAACGAAGCGCGCGGTGAAATCGAGAAGGTGCAACGCGAATATTATCTGCGCGAGCAGATGAAGGCTATTCAAAAAGAACTTGGCGAAAAAGACGAGCAAGCGGCGGAGACGGAAGAGCTTCGGAAGAAGATCGACGAAGCAAAAATGCCGGAAGAGGCCGATAAGCAAGCACGCCGTGAGCTGGACCGATTATCACATCTGCCGTCTGCGGCCGCCGAATATGGCGTGATCCGCACGTATCTAGATTGGCTGGTGGAGCTGCCCTGGTCGAAATCAACCGAGGATAATCTCGATATCGCCCATGCACGCGAGATTTTGAATATCGACCACTTTGGGCTCGAGGATGTCAAGGACCGCATCCTTGAGTTCCTGGCCGTACGTAAACTAAGGCTCGATCGCAAAGATGATGTCAAAGAACCTTCCCACGACGAAATCAGACGTGAGCGCGAAGGAGTGATATTATGCTTTATCGGCCCGCCAGGTGTCGGAAAGACATCCCTGGGGCAATCGATCGCGCGAACGATGGGGCGCAAATTTATCCGCGCTTCTCTCGGTGGAGTGCGTGACGAGGCGGAAATCCGAGGTCATCGCCGCACGTATATTGGTGCGCTGCCGGGCCGGATCTTGCAATCCCTGAGGCGAGTGGAGACCAAGAATCCCGTTTTCATGCTAGATGAAGTGGATAAACTCACCTTTGATTTCCACGGAGACCCAGCTTCCGCTCTCCTGGAGGTGCTCGACCCCGAACAGAACAGTGAATTCCGGGACAATTACCTGGAAGTCGCGTTCGATCTCTCGCAGGTGTTCTTTATCACAACGGCTAATTCGGCGGATACCATACCTGGTCCGCTTTATGACCGGATGGAAGTTATCTACCTCTCAGGTTATACCGACAAGGAAAAGATCGCAATTGCAAACGGTTATCTCATACCCAGGCAAATTAGGGAAAACGGGCTACGACCGGATGAGATCAATTTCAGTGAGGAATCCCTGGAAATGATCATACGCTCGTATACACGCGAATCAGGCGTCCGCAGTCTTGAGCGAAAGATCGGTGCGGTTTGTCGTAAAGTAGGAACCAAAATAGCGGAAGGCAGCGGCAAGAAATACGATATTACGCCCGAACTGGTAGAAGAATTCCTGGAACATCCCATTTACTTTGGATCCGAGGAGCTGAATGAACGTACCTCCATCCCTGGAATTGTGCCTGGCCTGGCGTACACACCGTTTGGAGGCGATATCCTGTTCATCGAGGCCACGCGGATGCCCGGCGGACACGGCTTTCAAGTAACCGGCTCTGTCGGTAATGTGATGCAAGAATCGGCACGGGCGGCGTTGTCTTATGTCAGGTCACGAGCCGATAGCCTGGGTATCCCCGGTGATTTCTTTAACAAGAATGACATCCATATGCATATCCCTGCCGGGGCGACGCCCAAAGACGGCCCTTCGGCCGGGGTTACAATGGCAACATCGCTGGTCTCTTTAATCTCAGGGCGCAAGGTCAAGCCGCATTTGGGTATGACTGGCGAAATCACGTTAAGAGGTCAGGTATTGCCGATAGGCGGAGTGAAAGAAAAGGTTTTGGCTGCGTACCGGAACGGTTTGCGGACGATCGTACTGCCTAAGCGGAACAAGGTCGATCTCGATGACGTGCCGGATGAAATCAAAAATTCGATGAAGTTCATTTATGTCGAAACGGTGGACGATGTCCTAGAAGCCGCGCTCGAACCGGCGAAGACCGAAGTTAAGAAAAAAACGGTTGAACATAAACCGATCAAACAAATAAAAAAGAGCAAGCCTAATGGCAAAAATCATGGTGGCAGAAGATGACCAGACAATGGTCACTCTCCTAACGACATTATTAACGATGGATGGTTTCGATGTGATCGCACTCGACGCGGACGAAGATGTTCCGGCGGCGGTGGAACGCGACTGCCCCGACGTATTGCTATTAGACGTCCACCTTTCAACTCAAAATGGATTTGAAATCCTCGATACAATACGAAGCTCAGATAAACGCCCGAGATTGCATGTAGTTATGATCTCGGGTTTAAACGTAAAAGAAGAATGCATGCTTCACGGAGCGAACGATTTTTTGCTCAAACCCTTTATGCCGGACGACTTGATCAAAATGTTGCGGAAGAACATCCAACCTACAAATGGGTCCCATTAACATCCGTGAATTTCGATATCCGGAGGATTATTCCCAGGCTATTGAGATATGGGAAAGGATGGAGAAGGGTGTTCGAGTAGGGATTTCAGATGCACCCAAAGAAATCGAGAAAAAATTCCTGCGTGATCCCGAATTGTTCCTGGTTGCCGAACTAAACGGGAAATTAATCGGGACAATCATCGGTGGATACGACGGCCGGAGGGGCTTTATATATCATTTGGCCGTGATGGCTTCATATCGTGAACAGGGGATTGGCTCCCGTCTTATGAAAGAGGTAGAAAACAGACTACGGGCCATAGGGTGCATCCGCTGTTACTTACTGGTGAACAACGATAATCATGAAGCCAAGGAATTCTATGAAAAGCATGGGTGGAACCATCTTGACAGTGCACCTTATGCCAAGGACCTAACCTAGTCATGGCGCTTCGAGTTGCTGTACTTACCGTTTCAGACCGTTCAGCGCGGGGTGAACGTCCTGATGCGTCCGGTCCGGTGCTGGTTGCGCTAGTCGAGGCCCAGGGATGGGAGGTGGTACGCTCCGATATATTGCCGGACGACCTTACCGTCCTGCGGGAGATAATTGCCTTGTGGGCGGATCGCGGCGAAGCGGATATCATTTTAACAACCGGTGGAACGGGGTTTGCGCCTCGAGACGTAACTCCGGAAGCAACCCGGGGAGTGATCGAACGCGAAGCACCCGGCCTGGCAGAGGCCATGCGAGCGGCGAGTGTAGTTAAATCACCTCACGCCATGCTTTCACGAGCCGTGGCTGGCATCCGTGGGAAAGTATTGATCATCAATTTACCCGGCAGCCCGAAAGCCGCGAAAGAAAATTTAGAGGTTATATTACCGGCATTGGAACATGCTGTGAAATTATTACGGGAGGATCCGGATGCAGAGGCGGGACATTGAGAAACCGGACGAGCCTTAATTTTTAACCGTCGAGTTCGCAGCCCGCAGGGTGCTTTCGCGAAGATCGCGGAGAAGAACGCTGTTAAATGCAAGGCAAAAATAAATATTTGCAGCTTTTGCGAGCAATGTAGTAAAAAAACAGAGAGAGGATTCAACCCTGCC
>CAZPCR010000122.1:0-8133 GCA_964585035.1 uncultured Anaerolineaceae bacterium | reverse complement strand
ATACAGTATAGTGATGCCATAACGTTCGACGCACTGCCACCAGCGATTCGGATAGGGATAAGCGGGCCCACCTTCAAACATGAAGGAGGTGGCGCCGTTGAGCAATGGGGCATAAACAATGTATGAATGACCTGTCACCCAACCCGGGTCAGCGGCGCACCAAAAGCGGTCCTCGTCATTGACATCAAAGACATATTTGAGCGTACTGTAAACCCCAACCATATAACCGCCGTGAGTGTGCAAAATCGCCTTTGGCTTGCCAGTGGAACCGGATGTGTAAAGAATGTAAAGGGGGTCCTCCGCATCCATTACCTCGGTGGGGCATTTGCCGTTAGCGATTGGCAGCGCCAGAAGATCGTGATACCAATGATCGCGGCTCGATTCCATGGGGACTTCATGTCCAACCCGTTTAACAACGATGACATTCTCAACAGATGGACAGTGTTTTAGGGCATCGTCCACTGTACGCTTCAATTCGACGACCTTTCCATTTTGATACGAACCATCGCAAGTGATCACCAGCTTGGAGTGGCTATCATCGATCCGACCCTGCAGGGAGTCCACCGAGAATCCGCCGAACACAACCGAATGAATAGCGCCAATTTTGGCGCAGGCCAACATGGCAAATATAATTTCGGGGATGCGTCCCATATAAATGGTAACCCGGTCGCCTTTTTGAATCCCCATGGCTTTGATGATATTAGCCATATGGGTTACTTCCCGATTCACGTCATAGTAGGAATAAGTCTGGTGCATTTTGCCATCTTCTGATTCCCAAATGAGCGCCAGCTTGTTTTTGCGATATGTTTTCAAATGTCTATCTATGGCATTGTGGACGATATTGACTTTCGCCCCTACGAACCATTTATAAAATGGTTTTTTTGAATCATCGAGCACTTTGTCCCACTTCTGGTACCATTCAAGTTCTTCCGCCTCTGCAGCCCAGAAACCCTGCAGATCATTCCTGGCTTTTTCCGCCAGCAAATCCCAATCCTTAAGGCGTGACTGTGTGACGACGTCTTCGGATGGGTAAAAAACTTCACCTTCCAAATCACCGGGCTTGCTACTTTTCGCCATACATAAGCCTCCTTAAGGGAAAATGTATTAGCGCTAATTTTAATCAGTTTTGTCAAATATGGAAGGATATTTCTGAGGGATTAAATTAAAGTAAAAGAACTCTTCGTCTTTGAGAGATGTTTGAATACTTGCAAACCGTAATTTATAAGTACAGGCTTATTTCTGCTGCAAAAACAATTTAAATTAATAAATGTAGAAACTAATTATAGTTAGGCTGTATTACTTTTGCGTCTAGGCCCATTTCTCCGTAATTCGGAGGCTTGTATTAAAATACCAGCGATAAGAAGAATAAGAAATATAAGGCCGCTGGTTGCCATTCCAAAATTAAATCCAGATACCACCATCGACGCTCCCGCCAGGGATGAAATAATAATCAATGCCCAGTCAAACAAGATCGATATAAGAATCAATCCGAGGATCCCACCGATGATAAAGGCGATCCAGGCTACAGCACCTTTATCGAGGCCTAATGAAGCTGTAATGCTCAACAAAATGTAACCCCCGCCCAAAAAGCCGGCTATCGCAATTGCGATCGATTCCAGAAATATCGCCAGTACGGAAAAAATAATGCCAAGGACGACGCCAGCTACAATTGTTATCAATTCAGAGCCATGGAAGAACCGCGTGGCAACCTGGATGCCTATCACAAACCCGATTACACCCACGAAAAGCCAAAATAACTTGCGACCAACCAACAGCAAAGCACCGCCAAAAATAATAACCAAAATACCGAGCATTTAAACCCCCGTAATTCTATAGGTCCTTATTTCGAAAAATGTTTTCCACTGATAAACTCACGCACCTCTTCTTTTAATTCCGTCGGGAAAGAGGGCGAAATCCGGCGAAGGGTAATAACTGTCATTGGATTATCTGAAGTAATTATAACCTGCCGAAGAAAATAGGATGTCTCTATGGGTGAAACCTTATACAGAGCCAGGATTAGCTCTTCGATTTCAAGTTGCAATTTAGATGGTGCAGCAACGACGATCGGCTCAATGATCTTTAACAAAGGCGGCAGGTTGGCAAAGTCAGGATCGGCAACGGCAGAGATAACAGCTTGAATCCCATTGGGCCACAGCGCAGTCCGGTTTGGTTGAAGCCATTCTCCGAGCAGATCCAGAAACATTTCAGGCGCTTCTTTTCTCATACGCGCCAAGCTGGTGTTAAGTAGTTCGGCGCGAAGATCCGCATCATGCACTTGCCGTGTCCAGGCGGTGAGTCGGGCAAGCAGACGACCTTCCTGGGGCGGTATATGCCCCAATAAAAACGCGGCCAAAAGGCGTGTTTCAAGGAAGGTTTCATCCCAGAGATGATCGGCTAGATCCAAGGCGGCATCGGCATTTTCGCTTTTACCCGCGATGCGTGTAAGTTCCAACTCAATTTGCTTAACGACGACTGTCGGAATTCGATACGATTGTAAGTTCGCATCCGGAGCATTCGCCGGTGGTTTTCGCACCGTATAATTCACATACGAATCGAGCATTTTGTGCAAATGCTGGATGAATTCGTCTGGCACAAAGAAGAAATCGACCAGGCGGGCAGATTGTTTTCTCAGTCGGGCGAGATCAATGGCGGGCATTGTTTAGTTAATTAATAAAACTATCAAGTGTCAGGTTAATTACACAGTCCTGCGGAATTATTTAAGCCAATTTCTTGTTTTCCACCTATGAGGTGGAAAACAAGTTTAGAGAATATGCAGGAAGCAACAGATCTGACACTTGAGGAAACTTGTCGTTATTAATATGCTTTGGCGAAGTAGACCTTCTTGTCTGCATTTTCGCCGCAGACGATGCACTTGCCAGAGCCACCAGGTTGATCGAGTGGGATATTACGGGTCGTGGCCTTGGTGTCTTCTTTTACTTTGGCTTCACATTCCTTGCTTTCGCACCACCACGAGAAAGCCCATCCATCTTGGACAATTTGTTTTAACTCATCGTAGGTTTTCGGTTCATGGATGTTGGCATCTCGAAAAGCAGTCGCCCTGGCCAGCATGGAGGATTGGATATCGGTTAATAATGTGCTGACGGTAGCAGCGAGGGCCGATTGTGAAGCAAATGTTTTGCCTTCTTTTCCTGGAATGTCGCGGCGGGCCAGCATAACTGAACCTTTTTCCAAATCCTTCGGCCCTATTTCAATGCGAACAGGGACACCCCGCATTTCCCAATCATTGTATTTGAATCCGGTCGAGACCTCTTCCCGATCATCCATTTTCAAGCGGATGCCTGCAGATTTGAGTTCTTTGAAAATACGGTTCGCTGCTTCCATTATTTTGGACTTTTCAGCATCATTCTTGTAAATGGGCACAATGACGGCCTGGGTGGGCGCGAGGCGTGGGGGCAGGATCAACCCCTGGTCATCGCCATGCACCATGATGATGGCGCCGATCATGCGTGTGGAGAGACCCCATGATGTAGTCTCACAAAACTGCAGGGTGTTATTGTTATCAAGATATTGGATATTAAAAGCCTTGGCAAAGTTTTGACCGAAGTAATGAGACGTGGCAGACTGCAAAGCTCGTTTGTCTTGCATCATGCCTTCGATGGAAGTTGTCATCTGAGCGCCGGCAAACCTTTCGGTTTCGCTTTTGCGCCCTTTGATCACTGGTATGGCGGCTTCGTTGATCGCAAAGTCGGCATAGATGTCAAGAATGCGATACATTTCTTCAAGGGCTTCGTCCCCGGTGGCATGGGCGGTATGGCCTTCCTGCCAGTAAAACTCGGCGGTGCGTAAAAAAAGTTTTGTACGCAGTTCCCAACGTAACACACTACCCCAGACGTTGATAAGAACCGGTAAATCGCGCCAGGATTTGATCCATTTGGCATACATATAGCCGATAATAGTTTCCGACGTGGGTCGCACAGCCAAAGGTTCTTCGAGGAGCTCGCCTCCGCCGTGTGTAACGACAGCCAGTTCCGGTGCAAATCCCTCGACGTGTTCCTTTTCTTTTTCGAAGAATGACATTGGAATCAGAATTGGAAAGGCAGCGTTAACATGACCGGTTTCTTTTAAACGGCCATCGAGACCGGATTGCATATTTTCCCAGAGGGTCCAACCATATGGGCGTACCACCATGCAGCCGCGCACGGGCGCATAATCAGCGAGCTCGGCTCTCAGGACAAGCTGGTTGTACCATTCTGAAAAGTTTTCACTACGGGTTGGAAGTTTTTCTTCAGCCATTTACACTCCAATTGAAAGAAAATTGATAATTACAAGGTGGGAAGCGTAATAATCCTATTTCCCAATAATTTCCGCGGCAGATTTAATGTCCGGTGAAAATACCAGCAGCTCATGCTGGCTTTGCGGAGAAAGGTCGCCCATTGAAGAATATATCTGCTCGAAGATCGTCTTCCATCCACCGCCGATCAAGATCAACGGCCTTCGAGGCAGGGAATTGATGATCATCAAATTCCACATGAGTGAGATTTCAGTCAATGTGCCGGGACCGCCTGGTAAAGCTATCGCAGCATCACAGCCCTCAACGAGGGACTGTAACCGTTGAATTAAAGCGTCCTTTTTCCATTCTTCGAGCACCCACTTATTTGCCACAACGCCTCGTGAGCGTTCTATATCCTTACACGTGACACCGATGACGTGCCCTCCCGCTTCCGCGGCGCCACGCGATACAGCCTCCATAGTGCCTACATATCCACCCGTAAGGACGGTATAACCGCGTTGCGCCAACAGCCTGCCAAGTTCCCGAGCTTCAGTATAGGCTGATGAACCTTCTTTAGGTTCAGAACTGCCAAAAACTGATATGTTCATGATAGGTCTTTTTTAGAGATAGGTGAATGAATTTTTTCGGATATACCCACCGAGTCCTACTCTCCTAATCCAAACAAAAACAGCTCACCAAGTCTGGGAGCCGTTCAGATGCTTGAGGATGCAATATGCTGAACCTAAATAGACCAGGCGAGTTTTAATTTATTTGAGGACGGGAGCGGGTTCAGTAACATGGCGAACATTATACACGATTTCATGAGTTAAAATAGGACCATGAGTCGTAATGTTTCCACCTTTCTCAAGGAATCACTTGCTCCGTCACAACTGGAGTTAATCCAATGTGTGGCAGAACAGGCAACTGCATTAGGCTCCCCACTTTATATTGTCGGTGGGTTTGTACGTGACCTGCTGCTTGGCCGGCCCAACTTTGATCTTGATCTTGTCGTGGAGGGAGACGCTCCATCCCTAGCCCGGATTCTTGAGGAAAAGTATGGCGGAAAAGTAACTGTACATTCGAGATTTAGTACGGCAAAATGGTTTCTTCATGGATCGAAAATTGCGACCTTGAAAACATTTGGTAAGGTCGAACCCCAAGGGCCGGCTCTTGATTTTCTTGACCTGGCTTCATCTCGGAGTGAAATCTACAAACATCCTGCATCCTTGCCTACCGTGAAGGTGGGTAGTATAGAAGATGATATAAAGCGACGCGATTTTACAATCAATACGCTTGCTATTCGAGTGGACGGTCCGCTCTTTGGCGAACTGCGCGATGACTTCGGCGGAGCCGCTGACGCGAAAAAGGGTATTGTTCGCGTTTTGCATGAACGATCTTTCCTGGATGATCCCACTCGGATGTTTCGAGCTGCCCGGTATGAGCAACGTTTGGGTTTCAAAATCGATGCAGGGACGATTGCTCTTATTCCAGAAGCGCGGTCTTTGATCGACGAGCTTTCGGCTCAACGCATAAGACATGAATTGGATTTGATCCTGGAGGAGCCGAAAGCTGCCGCCATACTTGGCAGGCTTGCGGAACTTGATTTGCTCACCCCGATCCATGCAGCTTTGCCGTGGGACGAATTCATCAACCAACGAATTCAGGCGTCGGAACTTGCCGAGATACCAAATCGATCTCGCAGCGATGTTGAAGTGGGGCAAAATGATAACCGCCTAATGGGCTGGCTCTTATGGCTTTTGGGGTTAAACGAAAAACAGATACAGTCTTTAAATATACGCCTGCATTTCACTTCCCATTATTTAAAAGCCTTTCTGGCTGCGTCCAAGCTTATGGTTAATTTAGGCAAATTAATTGAATGGAAGCCAAGCAAGTGCGTTGAATATCTGGACGAAATGCCCTATGCTGCCATCCAGGCGGTTTACCTGGCCACGCCAGACGGGGATTTCAGGCTCCTACTGGAAAAATACATTAAAGAGTGGCGTAACATCCAGCCCCGGACCACAGGTAGTGATTTGAAGAAGCTCGGCCTCCAGTCCGGTCCGGATTACCAAACAATATTACGCGAACTGCGAAATGCCTGGCTGGACCGTGAAATAATAGATGAACTGGGTGAAAAAAGACGTTTAGAGGAAACTTTACTAAGGCTACGAAATTTGCAAGGTTGATTTTTTAGTGCGTTTGTTCTATAATTCCCATTATGTCGAATTCTTCCACGAATGACCCAGTGGTGGTAAAGGAAGAATTACTGCCTTATCGCCTTCGCGAACACTTCCTCACAACACCTGAGGTGACTCTCTATCGTGCCTTGAAAGAAATGGCAGGAGAGCGGTATGTCATTTATGCCAAAGTGGCATTAAACGACATATTTTTTATCGTCCGTCCCAACGAAAATGTGCACTATTTTAATAAATTGTTTCGGAAACATGTCGACTTTTTATTGTGCCATCCCCAATCGCTGAGACCACAGATCGGGGTTGAACTGGTCAGGCCAATACCCAACGGGGGGACGCGCAGCACCGATCTGTTTATGGAAGACCTTTTTCTGACGGCCGGCCTGCCGCTGGTCCAAATACCTTCCAACGACCATTACGAGATATCCGAGATTGTTTCTCTGTTTCAATCATCGCTTGCCAAAGTTAAACAAATGGAACGACGGCTCGCCGATGTATCTTTAGATTCGATCCCGATGTGTCCGGTTTGCGGCAAAATGATGGTTCTACGCACTCATCGCAATGGATCGCCAGAAGGGGAGCTTTATTACGGATGTATTGACAACCCAACCTGTTCGGGACAAGTCGCTTTGAGATAAAAAGTCTGGTTCTCCAAGAACCAGACTTTTTTCTTTATATAAAATGCCTTTTCAACTCGGATGCATACCTCGCTCCAACTTGGTCACTATTTTCCTCCAGCCAATCTGACAATTTAGTTTTCCCGCGCGGAGGTTCTCTTGAGACAAGAAGGTCGGCCATCAGACCATCCACTTCTTCGGGGGTGAGCAAGACGTCGCTGAAAAACAGACTTAGAAATTGGGCAGTCAACAATGCCAGGCGTGGGGGAACAGGGATCAGAATTGGTCTTCGGTTGATCACTTCTGCGACTCGTTTGACCAACTCTTTGAAAGTGAAGATTTCAGGTCCAACAGTGTCGAAAATGTAATTGTCTTTTCGATATACTCCTTCGACGGCGAGGTCTGCCAAATCTGACACATTAACCGGCTGCAACCTATAGCTTCCATCGCCGGGGATGAGGAACACAGGAAACCGTCGGAGCAGATAAGTAATATTATTTATCAAAATGTCTTCTTTGCCAAACAGCACGGTGGGGCGTAATATCGCATATGACATTCCCGATTCGATCACCGTTTTTTCATTGGCAGCTTTACCCCAGAAATAGGGGAGAGGCGAGGATGCCGAGGGGTTCGTAATGCTTATATGGATGATCCGCTTGACGCCCGCAGATCTGGCTGCGTCAATAAGTTTATGTGTATTATCCACGGCTTGCGGCTGAGTATTCCCTGCGCGATCAAACCGCACCCAGTATGTGTTAACGAGCACATCCACTTCATGGAGTGATGAAACAAGGGCTTTTTCAGCTTTGAAATCAAGAGGGTATGCTTTGACTATTCCATTAAAGGGATCCGGGCGATCTGGATGACCCGTCAATGTGATCACTTCTTCATCACGCGCAAGCAATCTTTCAGTTATGTACTTCCCTGAATATGAAAAAGCACCGGTAACCGCGATCTTCATTTTGATCTCCTTATTTCAAAATAGTCAGGACTTTACGGACGGTCGCAATGCCAAGGTTATCGAGCTTACTGACAGCCGCGGTAAGATGATCCAGTGCATCGAAGAAATCCTGCAGGGCCTGGATGCGTTCGA
>CAZPCR010000121.1:0-8154 GCA_964585035.1 uncultured Anaerolineaceae bacterium | reverse complement strand
ACCTGCAACCCTGCCTTTTCAGCGGAAGCATTAATTGCTTCGTCAAGTGGATTGGCCAATCCTGTCTGGTAATGCGAGTTTAAATAGGCAATCCGTAAAACCGTCTGGGAAGGCTGACCTGCCACATCAAAAGCACCATCGAGTTGGACAACCCCTTCAGTCAGAGTTCCGGTTTTATCGGTGCATAAGACGTCCATGCTGCCGAAATTCTCAATGGAATTAAGACGACGTACGATTACGCCGCGTTTGGCCATTTTCTGCGCGCCTTGAGCCAGAGTAATACTGATGATAGCAGGCAAGAGCTCAGGGGTGAGGCCTACCGCCAACGCCAACGCAAAAAGCAGCGAGTCAATGGGTGGCTTGGCGAGGAAGATGTTGATTGATAGAACAATGATCACCATCACTAACATCACCCACGTAAGCAAATAACCAAAGCGCCTTACACCTCGTTCGAACTCGGTTTCAGGCTGGCGGAGGCTTAAACGTGCCGCGATCTGACCGAATACTGTAGCTTTCCCGGTTTGGACGATCAATAATTGTGCAGTCCCGCTGGTTGCACTTGTGCCCATGAACACACAATTGGTGCGTTCCGCCAGACTGGCCTTCGCTGGAATGACGCCGGCCTTCTTCTCGGCCGGAAAGGTTTCACCTGTCAGCACGGCCTGATTAACGAAGAGGTCACTGGCATCCAGCAGGATACCGTCGGCCGGTATCATACTGCCTGCAGAAAGCTGCACTACATCGCCGGGCGCGATCTGTTCCGAGGGCAATACGCGTACCTGGCCGTCCCGCAGGACATTCGAATTGATCTTGACCTGAGAACGAAGTTTTTCTACTGCATTGCTGGCATTATATTCCTGGGCAAAACCAAGGATCGTACTGCCCAGCACAACGGCGAGGACAATCGAAGCATCCGTCCATTCTCCGACCAGGATGGAGATAATTGCAGCTCCGATCAGGATCAGGACCAAGGGACTTTTGAATTGGTTTAAGAACAGCCCGACAGCATTTACCTTATGCTGTTCCTCCAAAGCATTTAAACCGTATTGCTTAAGACGTCCTTCCGCTTCCGCCTGAGTGAGACCCTTATTGGAAGTCTTCAACGTGGAAAGAAGCTGGTCAGTCCCCAGGCTCCAATAGGAATCAGGGGCGGATTCGGAATCCTTTGAACCCTTTTTTGAAGTTGCACTACGAAAAATATCTGCGAAGCGTTTCATAAGTATCTGTCCTTATAGAAGCTCTTGCTAAAAAACAAATAAAAGTTATGCAAACAATTTATTATATAACAATCTCTGCAACAGCAGCCACACCTTTGACTTCCGGTAGAATATGCCGCCACTCGAGGGATGCCAGTGGCGCAGAAAGAAGCTGCCCGTCCGATAACACTGCCAGCAGGTCAAACCCGACCTGCACAAACCGCTCCACGATGTTGTCCGGCCAGGGGACTTCGAGACCATTCGAGGTTGATGTCCAGGTCAGACCTCCATCGCGAGATTCCTCGATCCGCCCATTCCTCTCCACGCCATCGGCGGGACCCAGGACCATATGCTGCGAGTCAAGCACGTCCACCCACACGGCCCGGCAGTAACAATCGTAGAAGCATTTCCATGTTTTACCGCCGTCGGTCGAGCGGTAGAAGCCGCCCCCGGTCGGCGCTAAGACCAGGTTCGGCAAGAAAGGATGGACAAAGATTGAATGAACATCGGAATGGATGAACGGTTCCGAGGGACCTTGAAGGTCCGGTTTGCCACTGCTGCCTTCAACCAATCTCCACGTTTCGCCACCGTCATCGGAGCGCAGCACACCGCCAACTTCGACCGCAGCGTAGGCGCGCACCCCTCGAAAGGCAAAGCCGCGCACGCAGCCTGCTTCCGGTGAATAAGGCAGGGACCATTTATAAAGGTCTCGCAATTGATCCACCTCAGCGCAAGCGCGCCATGACTCGCCTCCATTGTGCGAGACGAAGATACCTGCCGGTTCGGTCCCTGCAAACTCAAAATCCGATTTATCGGGATGATTAGCCAGCCAGCGGACATGCCGGGCGCTTAAACCCAGACTGGCTTCCTGCCATGTCTTACCGGAATCATCAGAGCGAAAAATGCCATCCGTCGTCCCGGCCAGGATCACACCTTCGCGAGCGATCACGCTTGTAACGCGATGATCTGCAAGACCACGTGAGCTTTCGCGCCAATTTCCACTTTCCAGTTCACAAATTGACAGGCCGTGTTCAGTTGCTAAAAGTAGCGTAGGCATGGATAGATTATAAACGAATCAAAAACCCGTCTCTTATCGAGACGGGTCCGCTTTCGTTAATAACTTACCAGATCATTTCCTTCTTCTCGGCGCCAGGTGATTATGCCCAAAACTCTTCGGCGTCGGAGCGGGTCGTTTCTCCGGTGGACGACCCCTGCCGCGTGAATCAGGCGCGGAGCGCGGCGGCGCGGGAGTTGTATAGTCGAAATCCGGAAAGGTCGTACGAATGATGGGTTTACCCATGATGCGTTCCAGGGAGCGTATCATATCCTGGTCTTCGGGCGTGACGAGCGTAAAGGCATCGCCGGTGCGTTCGGCACGGCCGGTGCGGCCGATGCGGTGAATGTAGGCATCAGCAGTATCGGGCATGTCGAAATTGATCACATGCGAGATGCTTTCGACGTCAAGCCCGCGGGCGGCGATATCCGTGGCGACCATGATGAGATGGGTACCGTCTTTGAAGCCCTTCAAGGCAGCCTGACGCTGACCCTGTGTGCGGTCGCTGTGCAGGCTGGTTACTTTGTATCCGGCGCGCTGGATCTGAGTTGTAAGTTTCTGAGCCCGATATTTTGTACGGGTAAAAATCAGAACCGACTCCGTTGCGGTCTGCTTGAGTATTTTGAGCAGAAGACCCGATTTTAAATGTGGTGGAACCGGATAAAGTGCGTGCGTCACAGTATGTGCGGGCCGGCTAAACCCCATTGTGATGCGCTGTGGACTCTTTAGACTGTGTGCAGCCAACTGCTCGATCTCACCCGGAAAGGTGGCCGAGAAAAGCATGGTCTGGCGCTGGGCAGGCACGGCTGCAATGATACGCTTCACATCGGGCAGGAAGCCCATGTCGAACATACGGTCGGCTTCATCCAGCACGAGGATCTCGATATGGTCCATTTTAGCGTAACGCTGGTTAATAAGGTCCAACAAACGACCGGGGCAGGCAACCAGGATTTCCGCCCCGTCACGCAGGGCTTTGATCTGTGGCCCGGCCCCGACCCCTCCGTAAATGGTAATGCTGCGCAGCCGGGTACCGGCTGCCAGGTCGCGTATCACTTCGTTAATCTGTTCTGCCAGCTCACGGGTGGGCGTGACGATCAGGGTACGCGGTATGCCGCGCTGGCCGGTAAGCAGTTTATTCAATATCGGCAACACGAAAGCCGCCGTCTTGCCCGTACCTGTCTGGGCGGTGCCGATGATGTCGCGGCCTTTTAGTGCTGCAGGAATGGCCGCTTCCTGGATGGGGGTCGGTGTTTCATACCCGGCCTTTTTGATCCCCGCCATTAAACGAGAATCCAGATTGAACTGATCAAAGTTCACAATAGTTCCTATTCTTCAGAAGTCTAACAATATCGTGGAATTGAAGGTAAACACGAACGAAAACAGCGGACTGCTGATATTTGAAAGTTTCAGATAAAAATCTGTTGTACGTACAAAAGGATTATAGCACTAATACCGACCTGCTGTTCCCTTGGTAAATTGGACTTATACCTTTGCTAAAAAATCCATCTGATGCGCAATATACACCAATTCCCCACGTCGAATCTGTTCACGCCGATTCGACAGCCAATCGGAGAACGCAGCCGTGTCCAAAGCGGGGTGGGCAGAAAGCGACTCCTCGAAAAAATGCAGGATAAATTGCAGGAAGTACGCTTCATCATCCGGGTATTTTCCATCGACGGCATGTACCACCCAATCCGAGGCGCCGGCTGCCAGGACCTGCGCCTTTGCCCCCTTCAAATGCGCAAAAAGATGACGCCCCGCGCGGCTATCTCCGCCTGTGGGGCGTTTATCCATCGATTCGTGATACAGCCGCTCGATCAGATCGTCCAAAACAGGGTCGATTGACGGTTCCAGCGAGGTCACGCCGTCAAAGTTCAACGTCAACCAGGCCAGGTCCTTTGTAAGAGATAGCAACCCGGGAAGGCTTTCCGGCATGGGGAGCAGGTCTAAAAAGGCGTTTGCGATCAACAAGTCCGCCGGTGCTGGTTTTTTGGAGATTAAATCGAAAACATCTGCACACTCGAGTTGGATATGAACGTCCCGGTTTTTATCGAATACCCGCAGTTGATTTTCAGAAACCCTCTCCGCCCTTAATCCTGCCCCGGCTGCCCACTTTGGAATCCAATCCGATGCAAAGCGGATGTTTTCCTGCATGGCATCTACATGGATGTAATTGGCCTTCGTGATCACCTTCCATGAAAGCAAGCGGGCCAGCATATTCCCCATCCCCGCCCCGACTTCAATAATATTGATCAGCCGGTCTGGTAGATAAGCCTGCAAGGCATCCATGACGCCCTGGTTAAGGGCGCGGTCGTCCACTGTTTGCTTAGAGAGCAGGTAGCGCGGGAATGAATACTCCATATGAACACTCCGCCATTCTATTAAACCATCATACTAAACTTGAGAGCACAATCTGAGAACCGACAGCAATCAATACCAGGCCACCGATGACTTCGACTGATCTACCGAACCGCGTCCCAAGACCATGACCCAGCCGTAAGCCAGCGAGCGAGAGCATCCCGGTCACCACCCCGATAAAAATGGCGGGATACCAGACAAATATGCCCAGCAAACCGAGACTCATTCCAACCGCTAAGGCATCGACGCTGACGGCAATGGAAAGCAGGACCAGCGTGAAGCCTCGCGATGGATCGTTCGAATGATTTTCCTCCCCGGTCAAAGCGGAGTAGATCATACGAACGCCGATAAACCCCAACAAACCGAAGACGACCCAGCGGTCATATCCCTTCGTGATGGGTGCAATCGTCGCTCCAGCCAGCCAACCCAATACAGGCATGATGAATTGGAACAAGCCGAAATGGAAGGAAAGCCTGAAGGCCGAACGCGCCCCTTGTGTCTGGTGTAATGATCCTGCCGCAAGGCAGACTGCAAAGGCATCCATTGCCATGCTGATGGCGAGGAGGAAGAGTTCGATGAATGGCATACGGGAAATAAATTACTTGCTTCTCCATTGCCTAAATTCCCGCAGGACCGAACCGCCGATGAATTCGCGCACGATTGAATTCTCTGGGATCAGCCCAGCATCGATCGGCAGGAACCATTCCAGGAAGGTCAGCAGGCGTTTTGCTTCGATATATTCAGGAATGCCAAACGGCACCTGGCGCAGTAAGGGTTCGGCCAGGGGAAGGAGTGCAGACAGCTCGTATACAAGCGCCGAGTTGAACATAACATCCGCATTCTCCTGGTAGGGAAAAACATATTTTTTCTCGCCGCGTCGTACCGACTCCCAGCGCGAGATGGTGTCCCTGGCAGAGTAACCGCGCTCGCGCGCATCACGCACAATGCGCCGTAACAGGCGCGTATCGGTCGTCGAGACGCGGTTGAGCCGGTCGAGATTGAGTTGTGTCAGGGCGGATACATAGATCTTAAACGACTTCCCACCCAGTTTGTGAGGCAGGAGGTTTGGATCCAATCCATGGATCCCCTCCATAATGATGGGCTGACCGCGTCGCAGTTGGACATGATCACCCGGCTCCGGTTTACCGCTCTCAAAATTATATCGGGGCAGTTGGACCTTTTTACCTGCCAGTAACAGTTCGAGATGTTCTGCGAGCAAGGATAGGTTGAGCGCTTCCAGCGCTTCAAAATCAGGTTGTCCATCTTCGCCCGGCGGGGTTTCGGAACGGGCGAGAAAATAGTTATCAAGTTCGAGTGGATAAGGGGATATACCCAGGGCCAGCAATTGAATGGTGAGACGCCGCGAGAACGTGGTCTTGCCGGAAGATGTAGGGCCTGCAATCAAAACGATCTGTGGTTTCTTTACGGCAATTTTCCGTGCGATCTCGGCCACATTCTGTTCGTGCAGGGCCTCCGAGACCAGCACCACCTCATATACGCGCCCGCCCCGGATCGCATCGTTCAATACTCCCACATTATCGATCCCCAGGTGTACGAGCCAGTCGCCATATTGACGAAAGGCTGCCAGCAGCTGCGGATAGGGCGTGATAGGTTCCAACTGGGTGGGTGAATGACGGCGGGGAAAGCGCAGGGTAAAACCGCCATTGGATCCATAAAGATCAAAATATTTTAAATAGCCGGTGGACGGCACCATGTAGCCGTGGTGATAATCCATCCGTTCGCCCAGCCGATACAAGGTCAGGTAGTCCTTGCGGCGGTAATTAAGCAATTGGACTTTATCTTCGTAGCCAATCGAATGGAAGTATTCGATGGCTTCCTTTAACGGCACCTCTTTTCGCTCTATGGACAGGTCAGCCTCGATCAGTTCCTGCATATGGATCTTTAGCGCGGTCAGTTCATCGCCAGATAAAGCCGCGCGGCCGGTGACCTGGCAATAATAGCCGCCGAAAGAGATCGAATGGTCGATCCGTAATTTAGCTTTGGGGAAGAGGTCTGCGAAAGCCATCTCAAGCAGAAAGTTCAAGGAACGGCGATAGATCAGCGCCCCGTCCGGATCAGCCATGCTGATGGGTCGCACTATCGATTCCATCTGGATCGGATATGTGAGTTCGCGCAGTTCATTATCCACATCTGCTGCGACCACAGGTACGGTAAATTCCAAGGCTTTGAGGAATTCGCCCACCTGTGCACCGCGCGGACCGGATAAAACACGCCCGTCAGTAAGATGGATTTCCACATCCGGGCGCGGAGAAACCAAATGAAATTCCGGTTTTGCTTCCACTTCTTACTAGATGCCTTCCATTTGTTGTAACTTTGCCAGAAGTTTTTCCGGCTGGTGTGCGTATTCGTCCAGCAGAATTTCCTTCCTGAACAATTGCATCACAATTTCGGTCAAACCCTTATTGACCGGCGTCGGGACACCGAATTTCTCTCCCGCCCTGACGACTGCTCCATGTAAAAATTCCGCTTCTGTTTTACCACGGCCTGAATATAAATCAATATGAAAGGACGGCATTTTGGCTCCGCGTGCAGAGCCCCCGGCACTTGCCAGCAATAGTCTGGAAAACCAGAGCGGCAGGTATGTAACCATAGCCAATACACGGACGGGCACATCGGGCAGGTCCACCAAGGGGATGCCCTGCGCCTTCATCACGGCAATACACTCATGCACCATCGCCATTTCAAGCCGGAAGAGTCTCGGATCTGCAAAGACATCGGTAGCGGTGATATCAAGGATAGCAGAAAGTGGATTGGAAGTAAGGTTGGTCATCATCTTCGACCACTTCATGGCCGTTGGATTGGAATAGAGCCGCGCATTTAAATAAGCCAAATTAAAAGCAGCGACCAATTCCTGGGAAAGCGGGTTCGCAGCATCCAACCCGACGCCGCGCAATCTGTCCAACACGATATCGCCCGCGCCACGTCGTGCGACCGAATGGGTCACTGTGCCGGCGATGACCTTGTCAGCACCCAGCATGGCCACCAGCGCAGGCTCGTTATCCACACCATTCGAAAAACACAGGATCGGAGGAAGTTTATCCTTGAAAGGTCTCATCGATTCGACCGCTGCCGCGGTATCGAAGGATTTTAGGGCATAAATGGCCACATCGAAGGGACCGTAACGCAAGGCCTCCTCCAATGTAGATGCGGCTACAAATGAGGCAGGGCTGAGAACAGCTACTTCCTTCGTATTACGGCGTTTATCGATTGTAAGGTCAAGCCTTAACCCCCGCCGTCGAAGTTCATCTGCCATCTCCGGCTTTTCCAAAAAAACCAGTTGCTGACCGGATAACGCGAGCGAACCGCCGATATAAGTCCCAATTGCCCCTGCGCCGAAAGACAAGATTTTCAAGTTCACCATATTCATTCCTTAATCCGGGGATTCAAGCCGCAACATCCGCCACTGGCTGCGTGCCGGCCTGTAGTTAAACTCGGCATAACCGGTATTGTTAAATCGAAATCGCGGACCATACGAATTAGCCTGTACAGGTATGCCAAGGATCACGTACATTACTTTATTGAGCA
>CAZPCR010000120.1:0-8201 GCA_964585035.1 uncultured Anaerolineaceae bacterium | reverse complement strand
CACAGCTACGGGTTTGCCATTGTCATCAAGGGCTACATAAACGAGATATGCATTATTCGTATGTGTCCGTTCGCCGGTGATGGGATTCTCAGCCTGCACCTGGACTTCAGCTTCCATGGATGTGTGTCCTGTATATGTCACTTCTGCTGTAAGTAAAACTAACTCACCTATCTTGATCGGGTTATGGAATACCATCGAGTCAATTGCAACGGTAACAACACGCCTTTGAGCATGGCGCATGCAGGCCAATGCACCTGCTTCATCCGCCAGCTTCATAATCCAGCCGCCATGAACATTGCCAAGATTATTGGCGTGTTCAGGCTGCATGAGTTGGGCAATGCTTATACGGGAAGCTTTTACGGTTTTGGCTTTGGGTAATTGGGTCATACTCCAGTAATCCCTGCTTATTTCTGCTTATAGCGATTTGTTGAGGTTAAAAAATAGTATTGCAGGCGTCTGATTGGGGCATAAAACCTTGCATTTTAAGTATATATTTTTCTATTTGTAAATCACTCCATATCTTGACGTAATTCACCTACGTCGAGAGTATGGAGCCGCTCAGGCTCATCAAGGAGTACGTCAATGGTGCTGTTTGATAATTCGCTCATCATTGGAGGAAGCGGAATATTTGCTGGTACATAAACTCGTTTTGGCAGAGGAGGAGGCGTCTGGCGGGGTCTCAGGGTGGATGTTGCGCGTTTTCGAAGAATACGTGGTCCGCTGCCTACATAACCAGCAAAATAACCTAAAACTGAATATACTTCTCGGCTGGCTGTGACCCAGCCGATCCAGTCACCATTGCGATTGAACAAATAAGGGTATTCCAGAAAGGCCTCGGGATCGCCTTTGGAAGTATAAATAGGTATAAGCGCCATAAAAAGCCTCTACATTAGTCAATGTCATTATAAGTCCAATACCGGTTGACGAAAAAATTCCACAACATAACAATTCCGACTGCCATCGCAAGTGTGAGATTCCTCGCTAGGAATTCGGGAGTAAGGGAGCTAATTAATAAAGAAGATCGAAAAAAATTAACAAGCGGGGGTTCTACGAAATGAAGGATCGGGATACGTATAGCGACACCGGCAAGATTAACAGCTACGAACATACCCATTTGATGGGCAAGAGGGCGCGAGCGGGATTCTGGATATGTCCAGTACCTGTTCCAAATAAAGTTGCTGAATACTGCACATGCGAAGGAAATGGTTCCTGCGTAGACAAGTTGCATTTCAAAAAAGTGGGAAAGCAAATTCGCAATGCCAAAATCTATTATGGCACCAAAAGTACCCACTACCATGAATTTCAGAAAACGAGTTCGTTCGACCGAATTATTAAATACCGCTATCATACAAGTTCCAGTTTTTGTCTAAAATAGGGGATCGTTTTAAGCAATCCTTGTTCAAGACTGACCTTGGGTTCCCAACCGAGAACCTTTCTCGCTCGCGTAATATCAGGCTGGCGGCGTTGTGGATCTCTCTCACTCCGGGCATCAGGTACAATGGCGATGCCAGCTTTATTTCCAACTACTTTATTTATTGTTTCTGCAAATTCCAACATTGTCATTTCAATCGGATTCCCCACATTAACGGGCATGTGTTCATCGGACATAAGAAGACAGACGATGCCTTCGATCAAATCATCCACATAACAAAATGAACGGGTTTGCCGGCCATCGCCGTAGACGGTAAGCGGCTGACCCAGCAAGGCTTGCTTGAGGAAGTTCGGAAGGGCTCGGCCATCCTCAAGGTCCATCCTTGGACCGTATGTGTTGAATATCCGAACAATGCGAGTATCAACACCATGTTGGCGATGATAAGCCATTGTAAGAGATTCTGCGAAGCGTTTCGCTTCGTCGTAAACAGCGCGCGTACCCACCGGATCTACATTCCCGGGGTACGATTCCGTCTGTGGATGAACCAGCGGGTCCCCATAGATTTCACTCGTGGAAGCGAGTAAAAATCGCGCATTTTGTGCCTTCGCAACCCCCAGTGTATTATGCGTTCCCAGGGCTCCTGCTTTCATTGTTTGAATAGGTAGATTAAAGTAAGCAAGAGGCGAAAGTGGATTCGGACTGGCGGGAGATGCAAAATGAAGAACGGCATCGATCTTCCCCGGTACGAAAATATAATTTGAAATATCATGCTTAAAGAATGTGAACCTCTCATTACCCATCAAATGGGCTATATTGTCCCGACTGCCTGTGATGAAGTTATCAAGACCCACAACATCATGCCCATCTTTCAGCAAGCGGTCACTAAGGTGGGAGCCAAGAAACCCGGCTGCGCCTGAAATTAGAATTCTCATAAAGACCTCATGAAATGCCTTATCTGGGTTGATCCCAGATAAAGTGCAAAATTATTATTTCCAGTCAATGATGGAAATCAAACCGTCACCAGTGATTTGATATGCCTGTCCATTACCACTGTCAATTAGCCAGAGATTACCCTGATAGACAATCCCAAGAAAATCACCGGATTGACCCTGGATCGGATCCGGTGCCCAGACTGGAGTTTGCGGCTCGACTCCAGTTAAATCAGCGGAAGGGAATAATATCCGTTGATTGGAACCATCACGATCCATGACAACGACACGGTATCGGCTTGTCTCGCTTTGGTCTGGGAATATAGCCTGCAGAAAAGCTATCTGATATGCTTTTTCCTGACCGTTCGAGCGGACAGGAGAAGCGGACGGATAAGCGAACATACCCACTTGTTGTACCATATCCACAGTGGAATTATTTGAAAGCGACGCCGCTTTAAGGTCAAAATATGGAGACTCTTCATCGGTAACCGGTGCGGTTGCAGCTGCGTGGTCTACAAAATAAAGTGTTTTTCCGTCACCTCCCCAACTTATGCCGGGAGTCCAAGCCCAGTCACTGTGAGTCTGGAGGGGAGTTATATCCAATAATGGAGAAAGGTACCCGCCATCCTGACTTACCATACCGATACCGTCGGGACGGGCATAAGCCAGACGTCCATCCAATGAGAAAGCGAATGACGTACCCCACCATCCATATACCCCACCGCTGTTGGCATCCAAGATCGATTGGGGTTGTCCACCAATTGTAACTTTATAGAGATCATTATTGGCCTGCCACCCTGGCGCAGTGCTGCGGGGTTCGACGGTAGAAAAGGCAATACTGTTCATCGTATTTGGGATCCACGCGGCAAAGTGGATGACATTAGCAGCATTCAACCAAATCGGAGTTGGGTTCGATGATTTTGTGTTGACGACCCAAAGGGTATTAATTTGCTGATCAGCCGGTTTTTTTGATTTGCGTGTGAATAAAAGATAACTTCCATCAGATGAGAGCGAAAAAATCCTTCCATCGAGATCGCCTGTATTAACCAACAGGCGTCGATTTGAAGTCGATGTGTCCATAACCCAGGCGTTGCCAGCCGCTAGAAAGGCAAGCTTGCCGGGAATAGGTAATGGAGCGAATGATGCCTGTGCACCTACCATTAAAATTTCTGGAACGGCTTCTTGCAAGATCACAGTCTTTACTATCGTTTTATCAGTCTCGACACCATCCTCGAGAATGGTGCGGGTTGTAATTTCCTCCTGGCCGTTCAAACCCGCCTGAACAAGCCTTTGCTGCCCTTCGGGCAAAGACTCGTTCCTGACCATCTGGCTATCGAACGGGATTGTCTGTGTTTCGGTCTGAAATTTTTCTTCCACACGTGTTAATTTGACCGAATCGCCGTTACTTAATATCGTATAAAACGGTGGATCCGATTTATCCAGATCGCCGGGTGTATTGCCTGTTAGTTGAAGCGCTTGTGTGACCGTGCTGCCAGCCGGGACGTTGACTTTTTGGGTCTTCCCATATGTCGTGATCGTAATGCTTATTTCAGAATGTCCAGCTTGAGATAATTCGCAAGATGAAAGGAATGACACCATTGAAATGATTAATAGGATTCTACGAAGACCACGATGCAAAGTATAAGATTTCTGTAAAAGGGTATGTTGAACCACTGGTATAATCCGAGCTACTTCACGCGACCCGAAACTGTCATAATGCCATTGGCAATAGAAATGTTATCCAATCGAAAGCCCGTTGCAATGGGTCCGAAGGATCCGGTAAACGCCTCGCTCACAAATGCGCTAACGGCATCGTTGAGACGTTGAGGAGCGGGAAGTGGGCCTAAATCGGTTTGGATAATTTCAATCTGCGGCTGACCACTCTTGTCCACGCTTACTTGAGTCGTAATGCTGATATTTGCAGTAAAAATACCGCTTTGCACCTTTCCAAAGACTTTCATTTGACTATCGCGAAGTATTACCTGGGGTTCGGTGATTATTGGATTAGTCTGAGTTTCAAGCTTGAAAGCCAGATACGAAGTTAGCTGGTTTTCAGTTATGTGCAATGTTATTATCCCGGTTTGTGCCCCTTCGGCTACAGCTTGTTTGATGTAAGTCTGTAAATCCTGTTCCGGTGTTGCGGAAACGGGGATAGGTGAGTCTGAATAAGCCGGCCCGCCGACGAAAATAGAGCAAGCCAGAGTCGTTATTAGAATAGCGATAAAACCAAAAACAAACTTTTTGTTGACCACTTCACTCTCAAATAAATTTGATCGGGAGTTATTATAGCATGAGCGAAATTGAAACGAGCGGCCTACCACTATCTGTACAGCTTGAGGGATTGCTTTTTGTAGCGGCAGAGCCTGTGCCCCTTGCCCACCTCGCTGAAGCTTTGGATGTAAATTCTACACTGGTGGAAGCTGCTCTAGGGGAATTAGAAACCACTCTTGCAAACCGCGGTCTGCGCCTGCAGCGATTTTCCGGGCGAGTTCAACTTACTACCGCACCTCATTTGGCTGAAGCAATCGAGAGATTCCTCGGTCTTGAAGCGACAACGCGCCTAAGCCGGGCCGCACTCGAGACGCTGGCAATGATCGCTTATCAACAGCCAATTACGAGGCCGCAGATAGATTCTGTCCGCGGCGTCAACTCAGAGAGTATGTTAAAGAGTCTTTTGAATAAAGGACTGATCTTTGAATCTGGACGCACAGAAGGTCCGGGTCGCCCAATCTTGTATTCCACGACGCCTGAATTTTTACAACATTTTGGATTGAGCTCGATTACAGAACTACCGCCGTTGGAGTTTACCGAATCGGATAATAGTCATGACGATATGTTAAAGGGATAATATTTAGTTTTAGAAATCTAGTAATTAGGACCTTCATATACCGCGCTTTCCAGATTTAAGTATCGGAGAAATCAACAATGTCAGAACGCCTTCAAAAACTCCTGGCTCAAGCTGGATATGGCTCTCGTCGTACCTGTGAGGAATTCATCAATGCTGGGCGTGTGCGGGTAAATGGGGAGATTGCGATTATAGGCCAGAAGGCAGACCCGGCAGTGGATAAGATTACAATGGATGGTAAACTACTTCCGGCGCGTGAACCGTTAACTTATATTGCCCTTTACAAGCCGCGTAATATCATATCATCCGTTGATGACGAAGTTGGACGCAAGACGGTCCGCGATCTAATTCCAGAGACGGGACATCTTTATCCAGTTGGACGGTTGGATTGGGATAGCGAAGGCTTGATATTAATGACAAATGATGGTGATTTGACCAATCGCCTAACTCATCCGCGGTATGGACATCAAAAGGAGTATAGAGTCCTTGTTGCAAAACGACCTGAACCTGAGCAACTTGCAATCTGGCGCCGCGGTGTCGTACTCGAAGATGGATATAAGACCGCGCCTGCAAATGTCTATGCTGAAGTCGGAGCTGGAAAGGGATGCTGGCTGCGCCTTTCAATGGGCGAGGGACGTAAACGTCAAATCCGTGAGATTGGATCCTTGTTGGGATTACCTGTCGTTCGCATCGTTCGCATTGCTATAGGTACCCTGCGTCTGGGCTCACTAAAGCCCGGTGATTGGCGTCATTTAACAGAGAGCGAAATTGCGGAACTTAAGGGGTCAAAACCCTTAGGCAATAAATCCGTAAGAATCCCGAAAGCGGGGACGAGCAGAGCTGGGCACGTAAGAAAATTAAATAGAAAAGTACCCCGACAATCAAAGTGAAAATAAAAGAATAATATATTATTAATTATTCCAATCTATTCATTGTCGAGAAGGCCTTATGATAAACACAAGGCCTTCTCGTTTAAATCATTTCCAGAACTGCCTGATCTTTCTTGCCCTGACGAAAAATTGTATTATTATATTTATTTGATAAACCGAGATAGCCAGTTAAGTGAGTAAGCGCCACTGAAAGCAAAAAAAGACATTTTAATGAGTTGTCCTATCCAGCAAAACAATAGGAAACGCCACAATGACATTTTTGAAATTCCTGCAGCAATCCCTGCAAGGTCAAAAAAGGGATTGGGTATAGCGGAGAAAACTAGGATCGCCCAACCTCCATACTTCTCGACCCAGGGATGAATACGGTTATAAATATCGGTTCTTTCAATTGCCGCTTGTCCGCCGAAGCCAGCCAGGTATCCGGAAAGCTCTCCCAATGCGCCTCCTGTCCCAGCTGTAACTGCCACGGCAAACGGATTTAATATACTTCCCATCGCGAAGACAATAGCAACACCAGGCGCGGGAATAAGTACAGTTGCATTGGCGAGCAGCGCAATTAGAAAAATGCCTGGATACCCATAAATAGCGAATTCCCGGATGTGATCGCGAATACCATAAATATAAACCGTGATCGCCAGCACAAAGATCACAGCCAAAATTCGTAAGATGTTTATCGAAAAATTAGAAAACTGAAAATGCGAAACGGGCATCCGTTTCGGACTTGAGTCAGGCTGATTCTTCAATGTTCACTTTAAGGATCTTCACTCCTGGATATTCAGGATGCATTGGGTCGCGTGGAGGTATCGACATTAAAACGTCCATTCCTTCGACTACCTGGCCGAAAATTGTATGCTTGTTATCGAGCCATGGCGTGGCAACATGAGTAATGAAAAACTGGGATCCGTTGGAGTTAGGACCCGCGTTTGCCATGGATAGCTTGCCAGGTTTGTCATGTTTCAGGCTTGGATGGAATTCGTCCACAAATTTGTAACCTGGTCCACCGGTACCCTTCCCGGTTGGGTCGCCACCCTGAACCATGAAATCTTTAATGACACGGTGAAAGGTGATACCTTCGTAAAATCCCTCACGTGCAAGAAATACAAAGTTATTTACAGTCTTCGGGGCCTTATCTGCAAAAAGTTCGATAACCATCAATCCATTGTCAGTATCCATTTTGGCTTTGTATTTCTTTTTCGGATCGATGACCATTGCTGGCGGGGTATTCCATTGTTTTGCCATTATTTCTCCTTGATATATATTTTTGGCGAACTTCACGATTATTACACTAACAACGCTTGAATACGAGCAGAGAGCATGTCGAGTGCTGCGGTATTAAACCCCCCTTCGGGAATAATTACATCCGCATAACGTTTGGATGGTTCAACGAATTCAAGGTGCATAGGACGGACGGTGGATTGATATTGTTTGATAACAGACTCGGTTGTTCGTCCACGCTCGGAAATATCACGCTGCAAGCGGCGTATGAAGCGGATATCTGAGTCCGTATCCACAAAGATTTTTATGTCAAACAATTTACGTAAATCCGCATCTACAAAAATAAGGATTCCTTCCACAAGGATCACACGATGGGGAGCAACTGTGAAAGTTCGGCTGGTACGGCTGTGTATCGAAAAATCATAGATTGGCACCTCAACCTCCCTGCCTTGCTGGAGGGATATGATATGCTCGGATAGCAATTCAGTCTCCAAGGAGTTAGGGTGATCAAAGTTGAGTTCAGATCGTAAACCCGGAGGAAGCCCACTTAGATCTTTGTAATAGGAATCATGTTGAAGGAAAGAAATTCGATCAGCGCCGACGCGGCTGAGAATTTCCTGTGCCACCGTCGTTTTGCCTGAACCTGAACCGCCTGCTAAGCCGATGACCAACGGGTCGGGATGACTCACGCTTGAATTATACCTTGCAAAAAAACAAGGATAGAAGATAGTGGGATTTAAAAGGATAAGGACATAAAATTTTTATAGTTTTTAGCCGACTACACCCGAGCGAATGGTTAGCCCAAGTGGCTCTTGGGCCTTATGATATAATCACTACCGTCAAACCATCGGTTTGCATAGATTCTCATCAAGGAGCCTTTCTTTGGCCTTCAACCCAATAAACTGGCTGTTAGGCCTGTTTTCACTAGACATTGCCATAGATCTGGGCAC
>CAZPCR010000119.1:0-8256 GCA_964585035.1 uncultured Anaerolineaceae bacterium | reverse complement strand
TGGCCGCTTGTTCCTGGAATCTTTGCCTGGCTGTACTTCTAGACAGGGGCCTGCAGCGAACTTGGCACGCGAAACTGGAAAGTGGTTGAATATCTAAGAGATTAGCAATTAACCACCTTTAGCAATATTTACCTAAGATCATTTGTGAATCTTGAACATCTGCATTAATTTCATCGCAAGGTTCAAGTCGCCCGCCAGTTTAATTTTCCCCTGCATGAATGCCTGCATGCCATCCAGCTCACCTGTGAATATCTTAATGTAATCAGCAGAATCTGCCGTAAGCGTCATCGTGGGTTTGGATTGAGGAATTCCCTCAGCAACAGTGCATTTACCTTCATTGATGGTTGCATTCCAATTACCAGGCTCTGTGCCTGTGAATTTGAACTGCACTACAGCATTTATGCCGGTGGCTTTTTCAGGGATGAATGCGCCCGGCATTTTCGCCATAAGCTCGGAAATTGTTAATGGCATAATAGCTTCTCCTTTTTACTGATTAACCTTTCTAGCGCATCAAAGGCTTTCAATGCGAGCGATTATTGCAGATTCTCAAAGATAGCCGCAGCTCCCATACCGCCGCCAATACACATAGTGACCATTCCATATTTGGATCTGCGTCTGTCCATTTCATACACGAGATGTGTAGTCAGTTTGGCGCCAGTACACCCGAGTGGATGACCAAGGGCGATCGCGCCACCGTTGACATTGACTTTCTCCTGGTCGATGTGTAGCTCACGAATAACTGCGAGGGACTGCGCCGCAAAAGCTTCATTTAATTCGATCAAGTCTATGTCGTTCAATGATAACCCTGCTTTATTAAGAGCAATTGGAATTGCAGCAATGGGACCGATCCCCATCAATTCTGGTGGGACTCCGCTTACGGCGAATGCCACAAACCGCGCCAAAGGCATAATGCCTAATCTTGTAGCTTTTTCTCCGGACATCACAATAACACCCGCTGCTCCATCTGACATTTGTGAAGAATTTCCCGCTGTCACCGAGCCACCTTCTTTGAAAGCCGGCTTTAATTTGGCAAGCGCTTCCAAGCTTGTGTCAGAACGAGGGCCTTCATCGCGCGATATTGTGAATGTCCTTTTTATTAATTTCTCATCGGAGTCGAGCTCAGTTGTTTCTACATTTATCGGCACCAGTTCATGGTCAAAGACACCAGCCTCTACTGCTTTAGAAGCTTTCTTATGACTATTAAGCGAGAACGCATCCTGGTCTTCACGCCCTATATTATATTTTAATGCGACATTCTCGGCAGTCAAACCCATATTGGTGTAATACTGAGGAAAGTCTTCTACAAAAAAAGGATTGGGTGAGAACTTATTGCCGGTCATCGGCACCATTGACATCGACTCAGCTCCACCCGCAATGGCAGTTTCAATTTGGCCCGATTGGATCGCGTAGGCGGCATGCGCAATCGCTTGCACACCTGAAGCGCAATACCGATTAATGGTTTCGCCGGGAACAGAAACCGGTAATCCCGCTCGCAAAGCGATCATGCGCGCCATGTTGAGTCCCTGTTCACCTTCCGGGAAGGCACAACCAATAATTACATCATCGATTTCTGCCGGTACGAGTTTAGGTGTTCTTTTTAGCAATGCCTGAATCACAGCGGCTGCCATTTCGTCCGTTCGAACCGTTGAAAGTCCTCCATGTTTTGCTTTCCCAACTGGAGACCGTACCGCAGAAACAATAAAGGCTTCATTCATAAATGGTTCTCCTTGTTACACGGCCCATGAAATACAACATCGTTAATAATTACTATCCGTCAAGACAACTAAAATCCGTCAATTACGTAATGGCTTACCGGTCTGTAAAATAGACCACATGCGTGCTTGTGTCTTTTCCTCACCGCACAAGGAAAGGAACGCTTCACGCTCAAGTTCAAGGATATATTGCTCGCTAACCCATTTGGGATTAGTGAGCTCGCCGCCGCACATTACATTAGCCAGTGTGCTTACAACATGATGATCGTACTCGCTGATGTATTTCCCCTCCTTAAACATCCATATACCTACACGTAACGCGTCGAGCGCGCTGCGTCCCGCTGCATAGATCAACTCGTGTGCGGGATGGTGATAGCCCGCGGCGGCCATATGTAAGACTTCACGTTTGGCCTCAGCAAGTAAATGATCGCGGTTCATCAAAATACGGTCTTGGAGGTTAAGAATCCCCATTTGGCGAGCATCTTCCGCGGATGTCGCAATGCTCGCTTGCCCTATTTGCAGGAAGCCACGCTGTAAAGGTGAAAGGACATCGGCATGTTCTGTATGCATCTGAGGGTTGACCAGGCGCCGTAACATCTCCTTCGTTCCTCCACCAGCCGGGATCACTCCAGCCCCAGTTTCAACTAATCCGGCATATGTCTCGGACGAAGCGACTATACGAGAGGCGTGCATTACAATCTCGCAGCCGCCGCCTAGAGCCAGCCCCTTGGGAGCAACCACAATTGGCTTGGGGAAATAGCGCATACGCATGTTCAAGTTTTGAAATTTTCGTACTGCAAAATCGAGGGTTTCCCACATCGCTTGTTGGGCAGCAACGACAATTGCAAATAAATTCGCTCCCGCGCTAAAGTTATCAGATTGAGTGCTTATTATTAATCCATCGAATTCTTTTTCTGTTTTGTCAAAAGCTTCATTAACGATGTTAAAAATATCATCGTCGAGTGTATTAAGCTTTGTATGGAGATCCACACACACCACTCCGTCGCCTATATCGTAAAGTGTAGCACCCGGGTTTTCGAGGACGATCTTCTTATTCTTAAGTATGAGAATGTTTTCAGGGGGCACGAAGCGAGAGTACGTGCCTTTGCCCACATTGTAGACTCCAACTTTTTCCCCTTTTTTATATTTATAAAACGATTCAATCCCAGCCTTCAACATCCCGCTTACCCACGCAGGTGCAGGGTAGCCGGCGGTGCTCATTTTCTTGATTGTCTTTTTTACTCCAAGCATGTCCCAAATTTCGAATGGGCCTGCTTCGTGTCCAAAACCCCAACGGATAGCCTCGTCGACTGATTTTGGCGAGTCTGCTACCTCCGGCAACACCGACGCGGCATATTGGAAACCCTGATATACCAACGTCTGCACAAGGTTAGCAGCTTTGTCCGATTCGTCGAGTAATATTTTAAGCCTCTCACCGAGCTCGGTTAATTCCCGGGCTTTTCCAATCGAGTCAAAACGTGGTTTGGTTGGGGGAATATGTTCAAATCTCTCAAATTCAAGGGGCCAAAACTCTTTACTCCCATTCTTGTTGCGAACTTCTTTATAGAAGCCGATTTTTGTTTTATTGCCAAGCCAATGGCGTTCGACCAAGGTTCCAATAAGCTTTGAGGTGGCTTCACTCTGTAGATAACTTTGAGCTAGTTGGTCATTCGGGATGAGCGGTTCGATATTTTTGGCAACGTTGTTCCATACATCCACTCCCACCAAGTCGATGAGGCGAAATGTAGCAGTTTTCGGTCGACCCATTAGCTCACCAGTGATGGCATCCACCTCATCAACGGTGTATCCATTTTTTAGAATGAAATCGAGAGCAAACGCGCCAGTACCGAAGGCAACACGATTACCGATAAAGTTCGGTGTATCTTTACAAAGTACAACACCTTTACCAAGTCTATATTCGGCAAAACGAGAAATAAACTTAATTACTTCCTTATCCGTAAGGATGGTCGGGATAATTTCTAACAGCTTCAAATAGCGGGGAGGATTAAAAAAATGAGTTCCAAGGAAATGCTTAATGAATCCTTTAGATCTTCCCGATGAAATATCGCGGATTGGAATACCTGATGAATTCGTGCTGACTATCCCTTCTTCTTTTCTGACTCGGTCTATCCGTTCCATTAATTCTTGTTTGGCCTTCAAGTCCTCAATGATCGCCTCGATTACCCAATCTGCTTCAGCGACCGCGTCAAAATCGTCTTCCAGGTTACCGAGTTGTACAAGGATCTCCAAATTGGATGCCATCAAGTTGGCTGGCTTGACCTTTAAGCAGCGGTTCCACCCATCGTTGACTATTTTATTACGTGAGGCCTTATCGTTTACATATTCTCCCTGCGGGACGATGTCAAGAAGTGTTACAGGAACCCCTGCATTTGCCAGATGCGCCGCGATCGCCGAACCCATCGTTCCTGATCCGATCACAACAGCTTTATTGATATGAAATACCATTACTCCTCCGGCACTGATCTCATTTATCTCAATTCACTACCGCTATAGCCCAAAATTTGCCGCGCAACTACGAGGCGATTGATCTGTCCCGTACCTTCGTAGATATCTGTGATTTTGGCATCCCGGAACCATTTTTCAACGAGAAATTCCCGGCTGTAACCGAGGGGCCCCAGGATCTCAACCGCTTTTTGGGTAATTTTTGTGGTTACATCGCCGGCTTTAACTTTGCACATCGAGGACTCGAGTGCGTTCGGTATTTTATTGTCCGCCATCCAGACAGCTTTGATGACCATAAGCCACGCAGACTTTAACATGATCTCCATATCGATCACCTCGCGCTCGATATTGGTTAGCTTCTGGCGGGGTAAACCATAACGGATAGGGACCTTATTTTCAGCAAGACTATCTTTTAAGTATTCTAGAGCAGCTCGAGCAACACCCAAGCCGGATGCAGCCACCAGAGGCCGGGTTGCATCAAAGGTTGCCATGGCGCCTTTGAAACCTTTCGAACTTTTCTCGATGGTTGGGCTGCCTAGAATATGGTCATAAGGCACGCGCACCTCCTGGAAGGAAATCGCCGCTGTATCGCTGATTCGGATTCCCATCTTTTTTTCCAGTCGTACGACTCGTATTCCCGGTGTTCCGCTCTCAACGACAAAGGCCCGCATCCCTGCTCGTCCTGCAGAGGGATCGATGGAGGCCCATACAACGATAAAACCTTGGCCAAATTTCTCATAATGGGTCAATGACTTGTCGCCGCCCGTGACAAAGATCTTTTCGCCGTTGATCACCCATTCATTGGTATTTTCATCCAATACAGCCCGGGTTCGAATGGCAGATGTATCCGATCCCGCACCGGCCTCCGTCATGGACATGGCTGCAAAAGTCGGTTTCTCGCCGACGAATCGTGATAGGAATTTTTCTTTTTGCTCCTTTGTCCCGGCGACCTGAACTGCTGCCGCACCGAGACCGCCTCCGGGTGTATTAAGGTACATCCCAACATCTCCCCAGGCTAACGCCTCGATTTGTGAGGCTAACAGCTGGTATCCTATCGGCGGACGTTTTTCTTTCAAATCAGAGGATTCTTGCCTGGTGGGTTTTTTTTCATTAACCGCAAGAGATCCGCCTCCCATGGCTTTCATTGCCGTATGTATGAAATCAACGTAGTCCCAGGGAATTTCGTGCTCATGCTCATCAAAATATCGGGATTTTGGTCGCATCATCTCTTCGGCAATTGTCTTTAGAACAAATTGCGCCTGGACGATTGGTTTTGGCGCTTCAAATTCTATGGACATCCTTTCCTCCTAAACCATGGCAAAACCGGTAAACATTCCAAAGCCGCGGGCGTTTCGCATCCACATTTCTACAGGATGCTCGCGAGTATAACCATGTCCGCCCAGGATTTGTACGGCCCTGTCAGTAACCATCATCACCATGTCCATCGCCGCAACTGATGCAAAGTAAGCCTCGGTAAAACCATCGCTTTTATTTGTGTCGAGCTTCCACGCGGCTTCCCAAGTAAGTAGTCGGGCAGCCTCGATCTCTGTCCGCATTTCAGCCAGCATAAATGCGATGGCTTGTTTCTGTGCTATTTTCACGCCAAACGCCTCGCGCTCTTTGGCATAGTCTCGTGAATATTCAAAGGCTGCTTTAGCCACACCGATTGCAGCAGCGGCTTGTGCCACACGCATCGACGCCAGAACCGGCTCGAAATCATGGCCTGAAGCACCACCCAATCGATTCGAGATCGGTACTTTCACATCCTGAAGCTGCACTTGATAAAGGGGAAAAGCATTCAGGCTCATCAATTTTTCCTTTTCTTCTGAAACCGATAATCCGGGGGTATCTTTTGGAACAATAAATCCCTGGGTGATATGATCCAGGTTTGCATATACTAAAAGACCTTCAGCCTCTTTGGCAAAGGGTACAAAATCTTTTTGGCCGTTCAAAATATATTGATTGCCCATCGCAGTAGCCGTGGATTTTAATGTCATGGGGTCGAAATCAAAAGAATGTTCAATTAATGCTCCGGCATAAGGTTGCCAGTTTTCCTTTACGATCTTAGGAAGATAATCATGCTTTTGAGCTTCCGACCCAGCGACTAGAATCGGCAGTGCGAAAAGGCCCGGCGATTCAATGGCCAACGTAAATGCCAGATCGCCAAATGCAAGTTCTTCCAACGCGAGCACGCCGGTAACTGCTGAGCGATCCCCGAAGCCGCCGTATATTTCGGGGATGGATGCCTGGATCAATCCAAGTTCCCATCCCTTTTTAAGGAGCTGGTTCGGTAATTTTCCGCTCTCTTCCGCCTCTCGTGCTGCAGGTCGCAAGTCGGTCTTCGCATACCGATTGATTGCCTCAGTTAACCTGTTTTGTTCTTCAGTCGGGTTGAAAGAATACATTTCCTCTCCTTTTACTTATCGAGCAAGCCATTGAACAACATATCCGCATATTGGTCTGCTATTTTCTCAATCGTTAGGCCCCCACCGGGGCGATACCATGTGAGAGTCCAATTAAGAGTACCCATCAATCCCCGAACCGCCAACTTGTACTCCGGACATATAAATAATTTTGAATTTACGCCCTCGATAAATACATCTTTCCACAAACTCTCAAATCGATCTCGATTGGGAATGTGGCGTGCATGGGATTTTCGATCAAGAGACCGGTGTTCAAATAAAAGGACGGAAGAAAGATCAGAGTTTTCGGCTAACGATTGCAGATAAACCTTTATCATCAAACGCAATTTTTCATCCGCTGGGATAGATTTATTCGCAATCGGCTCAATCCGTTCGGTGAGCATATCTAATGCCCTATCGAGCAGCGCCAGAAGGATTTCCTGTTTCGAAGAGACGTGATGATATAAGCTTGCTTTTTGAAGGTTTACAGCACTGGCAATATCTGCCATGGATGCGCCGTTATAGCCCTTTTGACGAAAAACCTGGGCTGCGGCATCCAGGATATCTTCTCTGGTCATTTCTTCTCCCTACCGAACGGTCGGTAGCAAAAAGATACACCAAATCTAGATCGGCGTCAAGGATTAATCTTTCGCGCCCATGATATAATTAATTTATGGTAAGTTCCCTTCCCCAATCTCAATCGGATGTCCCTGTACCGCCTCCGTTGACACCGGAACAGGTCGCAGCCTCCAAAGCGCAGGAACGGCAGATGAAAATAATCATCGCCGCCGTAATCGCTGCAGTTGTTGTTATCCTGATAGGGCTTGGCTTTGCCATATATGCCCTGCTTCAACCTGGAACACCGACGGATCGTATACGCGATATTTTTATCATAATTGTCGCGCTTGAGACTTTTGTGATTGGCGCCGCACTCATTATTCTGCTTATCCAGCTCGCAAGTTTGATCAACCTTCTACAGAATGAAGTTCGGCCAATTCTGCAAGCCACAAACGAAACTATTAATACCCTGCGCGGTACCGCAGAATTCTTGGGGGAGAGCGTGATTGAACCGGTCATCAAACTAAATGGTTATCTGGCAAGTATTCAACGTGTGTTAGAATTAATGGGTCTCAAACAAAAATAATATTGAAAGGAGATTATCCTATGTCATCAGATCGTGATGAATTTGGTGCTTTTCTCGTCGGCTTCATCGTCGGCGGTTTGACCGGTGCGGTTGTTTCGCTGTTATTCGCCCCTCAAAGCGGTGAAGAGACTCGCGCGCTTATCCGCGACAAGAGCATTGAAATACGCGATAAAGCCGCTGAGACCACAGAAGAGGCCCTGGCTCGGGCGGAGGCTGCTGCATCAGAAGCACGCATTCGCGCCGAAGAGTTGGCCAAAATTGCTCGCGCTCGCGCCGAAGAATTTTCCAAGGAAGTTCGCTCACGCGGCGAAAGTGCATTGGACGCCGTCCGCAAGCCATCCTCGAAGAAGACTGGCGGCGAAACTACCACTTCTTCTTAAGCACGACTTGATTGGGACAAGGGTTTGGCTTGATTCAGGCCAAACCCTTGTTTTGCTTGTGGAATAACCCTCGCTGTGTTACGTCGCCTAATGCGATTTTTCTTTCATCACTTTTATCATACCTTTGCCTGGACGTATGATTTTGTTGCTGCCGT
>CAZPCR010000118.1:0-8394 GCA_964585035.1 uncultured Anaerolineaceae bacterium | reverse complement strand
CTGGCTCCCTTACCGATCATTTCAGATGGGTAACCCGCGCCTCGCAGGCCGACTGTGATGGCAGTCGCTTCGCTGTCTTCCAGCAATTGATAGTCCTGTCTTGCCTGTTCCTGTGACGTCGTTTTTTTCGGCGCTACGATCAGCTTTGTCGGATCAACCTGGGCCTGCATCCATTCACCGACAAATATTGGCGCGTGTGTTGAGAGGGTGGTGAGAATAAAGGTGCCTGTGTGTTTGAAGCGATATTGCGAGGGGACATTTACCATGGGTTCGACGGAAACCCCTGCACCGGGTGTTTCAATACCGCTGTTCGTCATCAAAGTGGAAGAGAAAACGCCCAGCATGATCAAAGCCATTAGGACCAACCCTGGGAGATGCAGCCAGCGAAATTTAATATCCGATATGCCGTTAACTGCTGCTTCCTCTTCAAAAGCTGGTCGTATTCTTAAGCCGTCCATCAGTAAGATCACCAGCGGAAATGTGAAGAGCGCGATCTGCGGACCGAAGTTTGGGTTCTGAATATATAAAACGATCCCCCAGATGGAGAGGGCCAGCGCAATAACGAATCCTAAACGTCGGATCAAAATCGTTGCCAAGGATGTCGAAGTGCTGAAGCCGCGCAAACCGGCTCTCATGATACGTCCGCCGTCCATCGGAAAGGCGGGCAAAAGGTTGATGATAAATAACCAGCCATTGAACACACAAATAAAGAGTGCAATAAGATCGAGGAAGATATTGGGCTGTTTGTACCATAATAGATAAGCCAATCCGCTAAGTAGAATATTGATGAGAGGCCCTGCACTCGCAGTCAGCATCTCATTCCAGGCAGAGCGGGCCAAAGGCCAACTCTGTGCCGCATCTCCAAAAATAAAAATCACCAACTCTATTGGTTTTTTATCTTTTCTGATCCGAGCGGCGTATAAATGCGCTGCTATATGGCAAAACAAGGATGCCCCCATCAGAAGCAGGATCGTTAAGGTTACAGCCCAGTTTTCGGCCTGGCTCAAATGCTCGCTAAACATCGGTATATATAGGATCGAGATGCTCCACGCGCAAATGGGTATGACTGCCAGTGAGGTGAAGCCGAATTTGATTATGGGAGACTGGTTGGTGGTCGAGAGGTCTATTTGGTCCATATGATAAAAAAATTCCAAAACCGGTTGTCTTTTATGGAGTTCTTTGCGGTTAAGCATCCAATGAAACAGACAAAAATTATAACAGCCAATCTTAATCAGGCATGAATGGGCCCACAGTCAGCGATATATTCACTTGATCGAGATACTCTGGCCCGAAATGAAGAGAAGAAAAAGCAAAAAATGGCAGGATATGTTATTACGCGCCTTCTTATAAAATCAATCAGAAGATGTGTCTTTCCTGCGCTATTGAGACTATATCTCATTGACAGGGTCTTTTCCCCATGTTATAAATAATTGATATATAGTATCAATAGAGGTATTTATAAAGGAGATAGTGATGTTCCAGCCTTTTATACCTATTCAAAGGCTTTGGCTTCCAGCTTTATTGGTGATTTCCCTGATTCTCAGCGGATGTGCCCCTTCCGCGGCTTCCAGCTCAAATGCGACGACGGCCCCTGGAACCATACCGGTTGTAGCGGCGGAAAACTTTTACGGCGATGTAGCACTGCAAATTGGTGGCAAACACGTATCCGTAACCAGTATTCTATCCGACCCAAATGTTGATCCGCACGAATATGAATCGAACGTTCAAAATGCCATAGCCGTGACCAATGCCCACCTGGTCATCCAAAACGGGGACGGATATGACACCTGGATGGATAAACTCCTCTCGGCCTCTCCAAATCCAAACCGGATTGTCCTGACTGCGGACAACATCGTCGGTCACAAGCTCACTGACAATCCGCATTACTGGTATAGCCCTGACAATATTCAGGATGTTGCGCAGGCGATTGCCGACTCGTTGAAAAAGATCGATCCGGCGGACCAGGCGGATTTTGATGCCAACCTTGCAACGTTCAAACGATCATTGAGTCCTATCCGTCAGAGCCTCAGCGTCATAAGCGTCAAATACCGTGGAACGCCGGTCGCCTTGACCGAAACGATTTTCCTTTACCAATCGGAATTGATGGGTCTTAATATGATGACGCCTTTCGAATTTCAGAAGGCCGTGGCGGAAGGGAATGATCCTCCGGCGGATGCGGTGGCTGCTTTCAATGACCAGCTCAGCCAGAAGCAGGTTAAGGTTTTGATCTACAATGTCCAGACTGTCACCCCGGTTACAACCAACCTTGAAAACGAAGCAAAGCAGATGAATATTCCCATTATCCCGGTATCGGAGACCATGCCGTCGGGTAAAACCTATCAGCAATGGATGCTGGACCAGCTTACGGATCTTCAAAAGGCATTAGGCGGTTAATAAATGATGCAGGATTTAAAAATTCACAACCCGGCGATCGTTCTCGAAAATGTCGATGTCCATTTGGGAGGGTTAGCCATCCTTAATGGGGTGAACCTGTCTATTGGAGCGGGAGAGTTTATTGTGGTTTTGGGACCAAACGGCGCCGGTAAGACTACTTTGTTAAAACTTCTGTTGGGTTTGATCCGACCCAGTGCGGGGTTGCTTCAAGTGCTGGACCGGACCCCTAAGCGCGGTAATCAGGCAATCGGCTATGTGCCGCAGCATCGAGTCATCGAACCGGAAACTCCCATCCGCACCCGCGACCTGGTGGGTTTTGGTCTGGATGGACACCGCTGGGGTATCGGCTGGCCGACACGTAGTCGTCGTGAGCGGATTGATCGCGCTTTGAAGGAAGTGGATGCCCTGTCACTGGCCGATTCCCCGGTCGGTTTGCTCTCGGGCGGCGAACAACAACGTTTGATGATCGCACAGGCGTTATTGACCGATCCGCAGATCCTGCTCTTGGATGAACCTTTGGCAAATCTTGACCTCGCTCACCAACAGGAGGCGGTCAGTTTGATTTCGAGGATTTGCCGGACGCGTGGCGTCACTACTTTGTTGGTATCCCATGATGTCAATCCGCTGCTGCAAGTTACGGACCGGGTGATCTTTCTGGCGCGTGGCCACAGCGCCATCGGTGCGCCGGCCGAAGTGATCAATGGCGAAACCTTAAGCCGGTTATATGGCCTGCCGGTCGAGGTGGCGAAAGTAATGGATCGGTTTTTTGTAGTGGGTGCGGAGCTATAGGCGCGGCGGGATTTATTTAACTTATGTTCTCCGTTTTCCAATATAGCTTCATTCAAAATGCTTTTATGGCGGGCTCGGTTGTGGCAGTTGCCGCTGCCCTGCTTGGATATTTTCTGGTGATTCGCGGTCTGACGTTCGCGGGCCATGCCTTGTCTAACGTTGGCTTCGCCGGGGCGGCTGGTGCGGTCCTGGTTGGCATCCCTCCCGTCTACGGCCTCCTTATATTCACAGTCGGGGCAAGCGTGATCATTTCTTTGATAGGGAAACAGATTCGCGAACGCGACGTCGCCGTCGGTGTGGTGATGACTTTCGCCTTGGGCTTGGGCATCCTCTTTCTTTCTCTCTATAACGGATTCGCAGAGAGAGCTTATAGCATCCTTTTTGGCACCATTCTGGGTATCAGCCGGGATGATGTGATCGTAACCGCCATTTTTAGTTCGCTGATCATTATTGGACTTGGAATACTGGCAAGGCCGTTGATGTTCAGTTCGTTTGACTCTGGTGTTGCGGAAGCGCGTGGTGTTCCGGTGCGCGCCTTGGGTGTCGCCTTCCTGATCTTGGTGGCTCTGGCGGTTTCGGTAGCGGTACAGGTGGTTGGAATCCTGCTCATATTTACACTGCTGGTTGGCCCCGCCGCTACGGCCAACCGTTTAACATCGCAACCTGCCAGGGCAATGCTGTTGGCGATATTTCTGGCGTTGGCTTATACCTGGTTGGGGATACTGCTGGCAGCCAATACTGTTTGGCCGGTCAGCTTCTTTATTGCCACTCTCTCCTTTGGAGTTTATTTACCGGTACGCCTACTTTCCCCGCGCTGGTGGGGGAGCGAATCGCGGGTTGCCAATGACACTCTTTGATCTGTTACGTCAGGAATTTGTGCAGAATGCCTTTTTGTCCGGAACGATCATTGCGTTAGTCTCCGGGATCGTTGGCTATTTCATTATTCTGCGCGGGCAGGCGTTTGCAACCGAAACTTTGTCGCACGTTGGGTTTGCAGGCGCGGCAGGCGCAGCTCTGATCGGTGTCAACTCGTTGGTGGGGATGTTCTTTCTAACCGTCATCACCGCTACGGGAATGGGTGCCTTGGGGAAACGGTTGAAGGGGCGGGACGTTGAAGTAGGCATGGTGCTTTCGTTCATGCTTGGCTTGGGAGTTTTGTTTCTAAGCCTGTATACGCAAAACGCGAGCCACGCTGTGAACCTGCTCTTTGGTTCTATCTTGAGTGTAACCCGCGAAGACGTGGTGCTTACAATTGGGTCAAGTGCCTTTGTCTTGATCACGTTGATCGTTTTGTATCGTCCATTGCTCTTTGCATCGCTTGACCCGATTGTGGCGGAAGCGCGCGGTGTTTCTGTTCAATTCCTTTCGATACTGTTCCTACTCATACTGGCCTTGACCGTCTCGCAGGCGGTGGAGGTGGTTGGGACATTGCTGGTCTTTGCCCTTTTGATCGTGCCGGCTGCCTCTGCGGTGCATTTAACATCGCGGCCGTTTTCGGCGTTGATCCTGGCCGTTGCTATCAGCTTGTTTTCCACCTGGGGTGGGCTGGTGCTCTCCTTGATCGGTCACCAGCCTGCCAGCTTCTATATCGTGGCGATCACGTCGTTTTTTTATGTTTTCTCACGTGTTTTCCGGCGTTTCTACTATCCGCGCAGGTATCGGGAACCCCTGCACCCCAGCCGGGAAATTTGAAAATTTTAGAATGATGCCTAATATTGGTTATTATTTCTGCAGAGTATAATTAATATTCAGGAACAAGGTGCCTGGAATAATTGCACCGGGAAAGATTTGATTATGAATCCTAAATCTAACTTAATGGGCGATAAGATCCGGGCGGCGTTTGGGGCGCAGGGTCAACGGCAAACGACTGCAAAAAATCAAATTGCCGAACGGCTTGCGAAAATGGGGGCCAGCAATGCGGATTTTACGGTGGAAAGACTCTGGCATGAACTTCGTCGCACCAACCCGCGCCTTGGACGGGCTACTGTATTTCGAGCCGTCGAGATGTTAGTCAACCAGGGATTGTTGAACCGCATTGATTTTCCCGATAATAGTCATAGCTATAGGGTTTGCGGGGATGGACATCATCATCACATTACATGTTTAAAGTGCCACCGGGTGGTGGATATTGATATATGTCCGCCGCTGAAGCAACTTGCCTCGATTGGCCGCCAGACGGACTTTGTGATCGAAGGACATTCGCTTACGGTCTTCGGCATCTGCGCAGATTGCCGGAAACGGAAGGCCTGATCCCAGGCTGCCATTTACTTATTTATTCACACCTGGCGAAAGCAAGGTGTGAAATTTATCGCCAGATGTGTAAATTTCTTTGTGTGTCAATAAGGGAGGCCTGTCAGCGTGTGATAGGTCGCGGAACAGATAAAGAGCAGTACCAAAACACCGGCTGTGACCTGCATGATGGGTTTGGTTTCAGGTTTTTCCACGCCGGCTGACTTGGCTTGTCTTTTCGCCTTCAGTTGCTTGCTGTTAAGAGTAACTCCGGTGGTGGCAGCTACGGGAATGGCAGCACAAAACATACACATACCTACCTCCTAAATTTCATCCAATTCGGCGCTTTCGTCTGGAGACATTTCTTTTTTCAGTAAAAAATACGCGCCCGAGAAGTTGTCATCTACAACGCTGACGAGCGTTTGTTTGCGGCGTGGGATGATGTTTACCACCTCCCAGCCCTCCAGCCCATGCTCTGTCAGTGCAGGAACTGTAAAGCCTTCGCTCGAAGGGTCTTCATCTAAAAGCTCGCCCGCAGGTAAATAGACCATTTTATATCGAAAGACCTTACGGCCTTTCTGCAGCCGCTTCCTGGCAGTTTCTATTTTCTCCTGGAGTGCGCGCTTTTCCTCGGCTTCCATTTCTTCGCGCTTCCGGGTGATCTCGGGCGAATCGAGGATCTCTTTTGCAGCTTCCTGGATCTTCTTGTCTTCGCTTTGTTCTGCGCTGAGCAGGAATTCCAGGCCGCGCATATCGCCGAGTCTGACGAGTCCCTCTGCGGCATCGAGTTGATCTATCCAATCATCCTCGTCCGCCATTAATTCATAAAGTGTATCGATGTCACCCATCGCGATCAGGTCGTTGATCTGTGACCCCATATGTGCCTCCTATAAGCAACTTAATTTTACCATCATAACAAATGAGGTATATCAGTATACTTGGCCCCTTCTTCACTTAACATTAACCCATTCTTAGAGAATATCTCTCCATTTATGGTCGGTATGTTGGTGTTAATGGTCGAAGCCGTTTCTTGCTGCATTTTGTCCTTTTGGATTACTGCCCGAATATAAAGACGGATTATCTTTTATGGAAGCCAGTGCGGCGAAGCGCCTTGCGCCAACACAGCCGGTTGTGCCATTTCCTTCGACCATAGATCGATCAGTGAGATATATCCTCCTTTTATTCTTTCCTGTTGAAAAATGAGGTCGTTTCCCCACATGTCCCATTTCAGTGCGTCATATACGTAATTGGGATCTTGCGCGATCATCGGGCCGCCCAAAACATCGGGTTGGGCTATCCATAGGCCGCGCGACGTAAAATCAGGCGGCTGACGCATGCTCAGGACAATATGCTGCGAATCTGGCGACCACGCCAGGTCGCTGTATTGATAATCGCGATCATCGTTCTTCCCGATCCAGATTGAGATTTCGCCGGTGTCTACGTTCGCCATCTTGATTTGTGTCCTTGCTCCGTCGGGATCTTGTGAAACATCCGTAAACAATATGGTTTTGCTGTCCGGCGACCATGAAGGCATGTCACCCGTTGCGCTTGGTAAATTAAATTGTTCACCTGATTGGACGGCAACGACTTGAATAAGTTCCTGGACCCCGTCATACGATGTAATGTATTTTCCATTGGGCGACCAGCCCGGCTCAAAACCGATGATCTGAGGGTTGGCATAAAGCGGATGGTCCTCGCCGGTTTCAGCGTTCACGACCCGTATGCGTGGTGCGCCGATGGGCATGGAAGGAGTCAGCGGCGCAGTTGCTCGCGCGTAAGCCACTTGGCGGCTGTCAGGTGAAATGGCAGGGTTCGTGCAGCTATCCTCTCCGCAATCGAGGAACAGCCGCAGGGATGTGCCGCTTCGATCCAGATACCAAAGATCGATTCCTTGCTTATTATTGATCGCGGAAAAGACCAGATATTCTCCATTCGGCGCAACGTCAAAATCGAAGATGGCCTTGTCGAAATTCCCCAACTGTCGGGGATATTTTCCGGTTGTGTCCACGATCCATAGTTGAGTCTTTTTATTGATCGTGGCGATATAAACGATTTGTGGTTTTCGAACATGGATGGTGCCGGAATATATCCTGCGAAGGAGGAGATCATTGTATCCCAGGGACCCCGCTTCAAGCATGATGTGGTATTCGATATTAGGTTGCAGCGGCTTCAGTGGCACAAAGCGCAATGTCTTCGGGTCGGGCCACTCGATGCTTCCCGGTATTTTGGGTTGGATGGAAAAGAGGGACTGTACAACCTTTTGATCGACCGGGTCGGAAAAGGAAAGGACTATTGGAGAATAGGGGCCGATCTCCCCGTGTCCATCGAGGCCGTTAAGGTTGACCCGTACACCTTCCCATGTACCCGCCAGGATGATCAGTGAGATCAAAAGGATCAGCGCGGCACTCAGTCCCCCGGCGGTACGATCGAGAGATTGGAACCTGCTCTGGCTCATGGATAGAGATAGGGTTGTGGCGGCTGTAGAACCGGTTGGACCATAACTGCCTGGATCAGCGGGATGGGCTGACCACCCAGCTCTGCGGATTGAACGGGTCCTTTAACGTCGATCCATGCGCTCTCTTTTAACGAGCTATTTTGGTTCCAGGTAACGATCATTCCGATGGCAGACGCATCCGCAGCGCAGCAGGTTATGACGAACCGGCTAACGATAAACTGATCCGCTGGCAGGCGTGGATCGTGATAGACAAAACCAGTAACATTGGCGGTTTGACCGAGGTAGGGTGTTGGTGCGGTGCCTGAATTAAAGATGCGTATCCAATCGAGGATATTGCGCGTGTCGGCCGCGGCCTCGAATTGACGGGTTTGCGAGGAAGATCCAATTAAAGGGGTGGAAATGTTCATTCCGCGTGTGGAAACCGCATTGGCATCCAACGGATGTGAGGGGATCAGGACAGCAATCAGCAAAGGCACAAACAAAACAATCAATGCCTGGGCTGAACCGCTGTGTTTGTGATTTGAATC
>CAZPCR010000117.1:0-8420 GCA_964585035.1 uncultured Anaerolineaceae bacterium | reverse complement strand
CCGCAGATGTCAAGCTCCTCACGGATGCGTTGAGCATTGATCAGTCGGCCCTCACTGGGGAATCAAAGGATGCCGACAAAAAACCGGGCGACGTGCTCTCTTCAGGGTCTATTGTCCGGTGGGGCGAAGGCAACGGCGTGGTGATACTAACCGGGGCGAAGACCTACTTTGGTCGCACCACGGAGCTCGTACAGCAAGCGCGACCGAAACTCCATATTGAAGCGGTTGTAGCTAACGTCGTCCGCTGGCTCTTCATCATCGTCGGTATATTGGTTGCCTTCGTGACCGTACTATCGCTGATCCGGGGTGCGCCGCTGGTCGATATGATCTCGCTCATGCTTGTGCTCTTGATGAGTGCGGTACCGGTCGCACTGCCTGTCATGTTCACTGTCAGCATGGCGGTCGGTTCTAAGGAACTGGCGAAGCGCGGCGTGCTGGTGACGCGCCTCAGCGCCGCGGAGGATGCCGCGACGATGGATGTGCTGTGTGTAGACAAGACAGGCACGATCACGATGAACCAATTGGCTGTCACCAGCGTGATCCCCCTGGAGAAGGCTACCGAATCCGATGTCCTGTTCGCCGGGGCGCTCGCATCGCAAGAAGCCAACCAGGATCCGATTGACCTGGCTTTCCTTGCCGCAGCAAAAGACAAGCATATCTTCGAGAACCTTCCAAAGGTCACACCGGTTTCCTTCGCACCGTTTGATGCGAAAAACCGGCGGACGGAGGCTGTGGTCGAACAAAACGGGCAGCGGCTCCATTTAATGAAAGGCGCGGTTCGAACGGTGGCTGAGGCTTGCGGCCTCCAGCCACCGGCGATCGATGCATTGGAGGCGCGCGTCAGTGCGTCGGCCGCGAAGGGTTATCGTACGCTGGCTGTAGCGCGCGGCCCTGAGACGGGCACTCCAGGTCTGGTGGGCCTGGTAACGCTGTATGATCCGTTACGTCCGGATGCCAAACAACTCATTGCCGAACTCCGCGATCTCGGTGTCCCGGTAAAAATGCTCACCGGCGATGCGTTACCCGTTGCGAGTGAGATCGCCCAGGAAGTCGGGCTGCCCAACATCCGACGCATGGCAGATCTGAAGACCGCAAGCACCAAGGCCGGCAACGAGTCTGCTGACCTACTGGCGGGGGTCGATGGTTTTGCTGAAGTGTACCCGGAGGACAAGTACGTCCTGGTTAAGCAGTTGCAAGCGGCAGGGCATGTGACCGGTATGACCGGTGACGGAGTCAACGATGCGCCCGCCCTGCGCCAGGCCGAAGTGGGCATCGCCGTTAGCACCGCCACCGACGTTGCCAAGGGGGCTGCCAGTGTTGTCCTGACCGAGCCGGGACTTACGAACATCGTGGCGTTGGTTGAGCAGGGGCGGACGATCTATCAACGCATTCTGACGTGGATCGTCAACAAAATCAGCCGGACGATCTTGAAAGCAGCCTTTGTAGCCATCGCTTATGTGGTGACAGGCAAGTTTGTCGTCTCCGCCTTCGCGATGTTGCTGCTGGTCTTCATGACGGACTTTGCGAAGATCTCCCTGGCCACCGACCACGTTCGATCCTCCCAAAAACCAGAGACATGGAATATCGGGGGATTCATTTTGGTATCTGTCGTGCTGGGCATAGCGATGGTCGTGGAGACGCTCGCTCTCTTGTGGATCTGCTGGTCGCGTTTCGGTTTAGCGACCAACGACAACGGCCTTTACTCGTTCAGTTTCCTGACGTTGCTCTATTTTGGTGTGTTTTCCATCGTGTCCGCCCGGGAACGACACTGGTTCTGGTTCACGATGCCCAGCAAAACACTGATAGCGGCCCTGACAGCGGATGCGCTCACTGGTACCGTGCTGACATTCGTGGGTATCCCCGGGCTGGCCTCCTTGCCAGGGTGGCAGATGCTTGTAATATTTATTTATGCAATGATCATGTGCCTGGTGGTCAACGATGCAGTGAAGGTGGCACTGATCAAGTGGCGCATTCCTTCAGCGGTGGCCGTGGGTAAGGTTGATTTGAAAAAACCAACCCCAAAGTGAGCCGTTGAATCTTAAGAACGAAGGAGTACGCTCTAACTACTTCAGTCCAACCTCATTATTCGTCTGTGGTTTCACAGTGTGAGTATGATCGTGTATTCAAGGAATGTATACAATAAATCCCGGTTCGAATGCTCGATTGCGTTATACGGTGCAGAAGGCATTGAACGGGAATTGTTGAAGGAAAACTCAATAAATAAATGGGATTAAACGATAACTTTTTTGCTTATACTCGCTGTATCCCTGCAGCTTCGCTGTGAGCAAGCCTTCTTCATAATTGAGCTTCAGCAACAGGTCAACGAGTAAGATCAGCCAAATAACCAACCGGAACCATGAGAAGTCTGCAGTTACCAAGGGGGAGGTAGCCAATAAAAGCGCCAGATACATAGGATGACGAATAAGGCGGTAGGGTCCCTTCGTGACCAGGCGGCTCGATGAAAGCGGATCGGGTGTGATATTAAATTTTCCAAGGCCCATCGCCAAGACTGCCCAGACCCCGATGATGAGGCCCAGAAGTTCTACCATCAACAGAAATATATTTCCGGGAAATAGTGGGCCGGTAAGGGCGATCAAACTGAGACATAAGAACTGGATAACTACAAAAATGTATGACTTCAACTTACCTGGTTGAGACATAAAGATATCCTTTAATCAGCTATCATCCAGTCGAGAATTATAAGCGTGATATTTACGACTATTTAGAGTTATTCACAAAGAACTGGATATTCATTATGGGGAGAATTTTAAAATAGACGGCCCATAACTATATATATTGATGAGCTTAAGCTTTAGGGGAATATGACATTCGCGTCATTTTCTTGTGACACCCATTACTATTGTACATTTATTCACAGATGTATTATCTAAATACATATATTCATTTATGCATATATAGACAGGAATAAATTATGGTCACACAAGCCCTGGCACAGGAAATATCACAACTCGAAGCAGATTTTTGCTCTGCCTTATCCGATCCCAACCGACTCCTCCTTTTATACGCGCTTTCCGAAGGACCGCGCAACGTTACCGAGCTGAGCAACGAATTAAACATCACCCAGCCAACGACCTCGCGCCATCTTAAGGTCTTACGGGAGCGCGGGTTGGTTTATACGGTCCGGCAGGGAAATACCGTCACATATCATCTCACCGACGCGCGACTCATCCAGGCGCTTGACCTGCTTCGGACGGTAATGCGCGACCGTTTTGCCCATCGAGCAGACTTGATGGAAGAGACGCGGGTCTCCCAGTAATTTTTTCTTGAGGAGGAAGGTATGCATGTAAAGAAATTGTATTTGTTGCTGGTGACCACCGGTCTCATGGTATTGATCGTTACAGCCATCGCGCTGGTAACCGTCCAGCCTGTAAAGGCCCAATGCGGTTCCCAGGTGTCTTCATGCAAGAATTGTCACGAGGTGCAGGCCAAAGATCCGGTTAACAACGACGGTAAAAGTTGGCACCAGTCGCACGCCTTTGGCGATTTCTGTTACATCTGCCACGCCGGAAATAATCAGGCCACCGATAAGACCGCCGCTCATACCGGCCTGGTCTCGCCTCTAACCGATATCAAAGCATCCTGTGCGCAATGCCATCCGAACGATACACAGGCCCGCGCTCAAGTGTATGCCGTCAAATTAGGCATCCAGGTGGGAGCCGCAAGCACATCCTCTTCTTCAAGTGCAGGCGGTGCGACCTCCGCTGCACCGGCCACGGTTTCCGCCTCGTCCGCCGCAAGCGAACCAGCTGCAACGCAGCAACCGGTCGCGGCGGTTGTGCAGCAGGCTCCGCCGGCTTCCAACGATCCGAACATCGTCAATTATGTTCAACGCTACAACGAGAACGTGCTCGGCGAGCAACCCACCAATTGGGGTAATGTGATCCTGCTGGTCATCCTTGTTGCGATCATTCTGGCTGCCGGTTTTCTGGTCCTTCGCAGAGAAGGATGGATCGTTATCTCCTTTAAAGAAACAAAACCGCTCGATAAGGAATTGCCTCCCGATGTAGCGGATATGGCTCCTGAAATAGCGAAGCTTAAACCAGCGGTTCGAAAATCCCTGCGGCGTTTATTGAGCAAACCGCGGGCTGCTGCCGAATTATTTTCAGCCATCGACGATCTGTCGCCAAAAGATGAGACAGAAAAGAATGAAAAAGATTCATCCAATCCTCATAAAGGTTGAAAGGAGAAACTATGAACTGGTTCATGAAGCAACTACGTAAGGAAGAATGGTCACCCTATGCCGCAGGGGCTCTGTTGGGCATCGTGGGTATCCTGACAGTGGTGCTTAGCAATAAATTGCTGGGCGCATCCGGCGGCTTCGAGAACATCGCCGGTTTGTTCGGGAAAGCTATCGCTCCGGCTGCTTTCAATAATACCTACTTCAATTTCGTCATGCCTGCGGGAATCACGTACTCGGTGATCCTGTTGGTCGGCATCTTCTTTGGCGGGATGCTGGGGGCCTTCTCCAGCGGTACCTTTAAACTCCGCACCATGGATGACGCTCAATGGAAGACTGCTTACGGCTCACAGCCCTGGAAACGCTGGGCGATGCTGTTCTTCGGTGCGATCCTTCTGGAATATGCCGCCGGCATTGCCGGAGGCTGCACCAGCGGCCTGGCTATTTCGGGCGGCATGCTGCTCGCGCCGGCCGCGTTCCTCTTCATCGGCGGTATGTTTGCCTCCGGTATCCTTACCGCGCTGGTCGTCTACGGAAAGAGGTTCTAGACATGTACACATATATTGTTGCACTCGTATTAGGTGTCTTCTTCGGATTTGCGCTTAACAAGGCCGGGCTGACCCGGTATACCAAGATCGTCAATCAATTCCGCCTGACCGACATGGCCGTCTTGAAATTCATGATGACTGCACTGGTGGTCACCATGCTGGGTGTGTATCCCTTGCGGGCCCTGGGCCTGATCACCTTCCCAACCGTGCCCGCCACTTATATCCTGGGTAACGTAGTCGGCGGCCTGGTCTTTGGTGTTGGAATGGCCCTGGCCGGTTTCTGCCCCGGCACGTGTGTTGCCGGAGCCGGCGAAGGCAAACTGGATTACATCGTCCCCGGCCTGCTGGGTTTCCTGGTCGGTGCGATTTTGTACGGCCTCACCTATCAGTGGGTGTTCCCTCCGATTGCCAGCGTCGCGAATTACGGAAGTGTTGTCATTCCAGACCTGTGGAACGTCAACCCGATCCTGGCTGTGATCGTCTTCGCCTGTATGGCGTTGGTTCTGTTTTACCTCATCGACCGGATGGGCATGCACCGCAAACAGGCATAAGTACAACATATTGGGGTTGATGATGAGATCGTCAACCCCAAAAACTTTATATCGGTATGTGGAGCCCCTCATGACAAAAACATTGACACGACGCGACTTCCTCAAATTAGGCGGCTCGGCCATCGGCGCTGTTGCCCTGGGTGAGTTCATTCCGCCTCTCGTGGCGAAAGCTGCCCGCGCGAACGGACAACTGGATGCCAGCGACAGCGGCTACATCTCAAGCATGTGCGAGATGTGCGTCTGGCGCTGTGGTTTGCTGGCTAAGGTTAAGAGTGGCCGCGTAGTCAAGCTAGAAGGCAACCCCGATCATCCCCATTCCAAAGGCAAGCTGTGCCCGCGCGGCCAGGCCGGGTTGATGAATACCTACGATCCAGACCGCGTATTGACACCTCTCGTCAGGGTGGGCAATCGCGGCGAGGGCCTGTTCCGCAAAGCATCCTGGGATGAAGCCCTGGACATCGTCGCCAAGAACATGCAGGACATCAAGCAAAAATATGGTCCCGAGGCGATGATCTTCTCGTCCACGCACAACCTGTCGCAGCCTTTGTTTGAAAACCTGCTGCAAGCGTATGGTTCACCCAATTATGGTACCCAGCGCAGCCTGTGCTTCAATGCCATGACCGTTTCGAACCTGATCACGTATGGCATGGAAGAACCTGAGCGGGATTACAGCCAGCTCAAATATATTATACTGACAGGCCGCAACCTGGCTGAGGCCATTTCCAACTCCGAGACCGGCGAGTTGATCCATGCTATTGACCGCGGAGTGAAACTGGTCTATCTGGATCCGCGATTTACCAAGACCGCTGCGAAAGCAGCAGAGTGGCTCCCTATTCGCCCAGGCACCGACTTGGCCTTCCACCTGGCGATGCTGAATGTAATTATAGGGGAAGGCTTGTATAACGCTTCCTTTGTTTCCCAATATACAGTTGGCTTTGACGAAGTTGCTGCAAGCGTCGGTCAATACACGCCCGAATGGGCGGCCCGCATCACCGAGATCCCGGCGGATACGATCCGGCGCATCGCGCGCGAGTTTGCCGCGGCCGCACCTTACTCGCTGGCGCACAACGGCTGGCGTACCTCGAACTTTGTCAACTCATTCCAGACTGAACGCGCCATCACCATTCTCAATGCCCTGGTAGGCAACTGGGGAACAACAATGTTCCCTGTAGGCACCGGCACCGGCGGGATGGGCACTCCTCCTCAACCGGCATACCCGCGCGTCTCTGCCCAGCGTCTGGATGGTGTGCCCTGGAAGTATCCTTTTGTACCGCTTCAGTATGGCGTCTTCCAGCAGCTGCGCGACTCGATCGTCGATGAGAAACCTTATGCCGCGCACGGCTGGCTCATTTCGCGCCAGAACCCTGCCATGTCCATCCCCGATCGGAGGAAGACCCTGGAAGCCTTCGGCAAAATGGATTTCATTGTCACGACTGACATCATTATGAACGATACCTCCTGGTTCTCGGATGTGGTGCTCCCGGAAGCATCCTATCTCGAACGATATGACCTGCTCTCGATGGTGGGCGATCCGCTTTCCGCGGTTGGCTCGCGCGCCTTTTTGCGCCAGCCTGTTATTGAGCCGCAAGGCGAGGGCAAATCGGCCATGTGGATCTATAAGCAACTCGGGACCCGTTTGGGCCTCGGTGATTTCTTCCAATATAAAGATGAGGAAGATTATATTGCCCAACAGCTGGCTCCCCTCGGCGTATCGCTCAATGAGGTTCGCAGCCGCGGCTATGTGAATTTACCGGCCAGCCATCAGGACATTTACAAATGGACTACGTCCAGTGGGAAGATCGAGCTCAAGTCCACTGCTCTCGACAAAGCCGGTTTTGACGGTGTCCCCAAATGGGATGAGCCGCCTGCGCCCAAGTCCGGTCAGTTCTATCTGCTTACCGGTAAAGGGGCGCGTCAGACCCAATTCGGCACACAGAACAACCAGTTGCTGCACAAGTATGACGATGAACCTGGTTTATGGATGAACGCCAAGACTGCTGCCTCTCAAGGGTTGAAGGATGGCGATAAGGTCGAAGTAACCAGCGATGTCGGAAAGATATATGTCAAGCTGCAAGCCACCCAGGCCATCCGCCCTGATTGCGTTTATCTGCAGCCCGGCTTCGGACATCTTTCGAAGGGTCTCACCACAGCCTATGGCCTCGGCTCCAGTTCTTCGGACCTGCACGTTACGTACACCGACCCGATCAGCGGCGGCCAGGCCCTCAGCCAAACATTTGTAACGGTAAGGAAGGCCTAAATGGGAGCCAGCATGACCGATATTAAAAATATCCAACACAAGGCTTTTCTGTTCGATGCCACGCGCTGTATCGACTGCCGTGCCTGCATGATCTCCTGCAGCGTGGAGAACAATATTCCCATGAACAAGACACGCATCTGGGTGGCAGGTGTAGGGCTTAAAGGCGAGTATCCAAACCTGGAGCGCGCCTCGATGGTGTATCACTGCATGCATTGTGTTGCGCCCGATTGCCTGTCGGCCTGCCCGGTGGGCGCTTATAGCAAACGCCCCGATGGGCCGGTGTTATACGATCCCGATAAATGTATCGGCTGTCGTTACTGCATGAACGCCTGTCCCTTTGGCGTACCGCACTTTGATTACGATAAGGGGCTTATTCAAGGCGCCTTCATCGACAAATGCACGATGTGCCCACAGCGCATCGACATTGGCCAGGAGCCGGCCTGTGTGGCAACCTGTCCGACGGATGCACTGATGTTCGGGGAACGGGCCGACCTGCTCAAGGAAGCGCACGCCCGCATCCAGGCACATCCAGATCGCTATATCGATCATGTTTACGGCGAGACCGAGAACGGCGGCACATCCTATCTTATCCTTTCGCACGTTCCATTTGGCGAACTCGGCTTGCCGGACGTTGGCTCAACACCCGTGAAAGTTGTCAGCGAAGAAGTGATGGATATCACCATACCATTTGCACTTACCTGGGGAGCCATCCTGACAGGTGTCACGATCGGCGTACATGCCTATAACCAGAAAAAAGAAGCAGCAGAGAAAAAACTTGTCGATGCAGACAGTCCGGCGGAGGAGACGAAATGAAAATGCAAGTTTCCATCAACCCGCGTCTCCGCATCCATCCCAACCCTTTGGTG
>CAZPCR010000116.1:0-8445 GCA_964585035.1 uncultured Anaerolineaceae bacterium | reverse complement strand
TGCTTACAGACATGACCGCCGAGGCTACCAAGCGCGGCTGGGATAAGATACTCTCCCCCAGCATCCAAGCCACCTGCCTGTATGATCCCAAAACCGGCATCCAGGGCAGCGGCAACCTGTACGGCGTCACTGATTATGGTGAGTTTGTCATGCTGTACTACAACCAGGACATGTTCGACAAGGCCGGGATAAAGGTGCCTACTACGGCGGACGATCTTTACGCTGCAGCCGACGCCTTCGTTGCGAAGGGCATTACGCCCTTTGCCACAGCCGGTGCCGAGTACCCAGCTCAACAAATCTTCTATATGCTGGCCCTCAGCAAGGCTAACCGCGACTTTGTCACGAACTACCAGCTTCTCAAAGGGATCGATTTCCATGGCCCCGAGTTCACTTACGGAGCCACCGAGCTGGCTGCCTGGGTCCAGAAGGGTTATATCAGCAAAAGTGCCGTGAATATGAAGGCCCAGGATATGCAAAATGATTTCGAGGCCGGCAAGAACCCCATGATGATGGGCGGCAGTTGGTTATTCGGTGGACTGCAAACTGCCAAATTACCCTTCAAGTGGAATGTGGAACTCTGGCCGGGCAATACGATCAGCCCAGGCTCGGGTGGCAACCTGTGGGCCATACCTGCCGGTTCCAAGAACAAAGACCTGGCCTATGATTTCATCGATATCACCCTGAGCAAGCCGATTCAGACTTTGATGGGTAATGCCGGTGGTCTCCCGATCAATGCGGATACATCCCAGATCACCGACCCGCAAACGCAACAATTCAATAAGCTCTTCACACAGCTGGTTGCTTCTGACGGGATTGGATATTATCCTGATTGGCCCGTTGCCGGCTACTACCAGGACCTTGTCTCAGCCACCCAGGAACTGATGAACGGAACAAAGACACCGAGCGCGTTCCTTGACGAGATCGCGGCTCCATACAAGGCAGCTCTACCAAAGTAAAAGGCTGCCGTTTGTAGATTGAAATCCGGGGCAGTGCTCCTGACCAGGAGCACTGCCTTAGGAAAGGTGAGAACAGAAGTGTATGAAACGCAAAACATCATCCATCGATAAAGGCTACGGTATATTTTTAATCCCGGGCATTATCGCATTCCTGATCATTATCATCTTTCCATTCATGATCAACCTGGGGATCAGCTTTACCATGTGGAGGGGCGTGCGTGCGCCCGTTTGGATCGGCTTAAAGAACTTTCAGACGTTGATCCAGGACAGCGTTTTTTGGCTTTCATTCAAGAACGACCTGATTTTGCTGGTCGCCATGACGGTGATCCCAACCATTGTCGGCCTGGTGCTGGCAACATTTCTGTTTGATTACATCACAAATAACTTCGGCCAGAACGTTTCGAGCTTTTTCAGGGCCGGGTTTTATTTACCCCAGATCATACCTGGAGCAGTGGCTGCCATCGTATGGGAATGGATTTTGCAGCCGGATTGGGGGGTTGTGAACTATGTCCTCAAGGGAATAGGACTCTCTTCCTGGACTCGTGACTGGTTCGGGAATCCTTCCACTGCATTGCTGGCGGTAATGGTAGTTTTGGTCTGGGTGCAGGTCGGTTATCCGGTGGTGATCTTTATGGCGGCCCTGCAACGGATCGAACCCGAACTGCTGGAGGCAGCTTCCATCGACGGGGCATCCTGGTTCCAGAAGTTCTATTACATTACGATCCATCTGATCCGCCCGGAAATATTGGTGGTCATACTGACGACCTCGATTTACACGCTTAAAATTTTCGGACAGGTTTACGTTTTAACCAGAGGCGGGCCGGGGAACGCCACCTCCGTTCCATCTTATTATGCCTATAAGAATTTTTTTGAAACGCAACAAGTGGGGTATGGATCTGCCATTTCGCTGGCAGTCGCGGCTATCATCATTGTTCTTACCATTATTTTCATCAACATACAGTCGCGACAAGAACGTGAGGAGAGTGTCTGATGGCTTCCGGTAGACATCCAGTCACGAAGGGTGTAGTGAGATGGATCGTTTTGATCGCTCTATCCGCGTTTTTGCTGCTTATGCTTATGCCGTTTATTATGGTGGCGATCAACTCGGTGAAAACCGAAGCGGAGTTCGCCCAGTATGGTCCACTCAGTCTGCCTCATGGCCTGAACTTTACAAGTCTTATAGACTTTTGGAACCGTGTGAATTTTTCACAAGTATTAATCAACAGCACCTACATTAGCCTAACGGTAGCGATTCTCGGTGTCGTATTATCGCTGTTAAATGCCTTCGCTTTGGGTCTGGGGAAGATCAGGGGAAGAGTTTGGATCCTGATATTCTTCCTGATGGCCAACTTCCTGCCCCAGGAGGCTCTGGCCTACCCTCTCTACTATTTTGCCAAGTTCTTTCACGTCTATGATCAGGCAATCGCTGTTATTTTGGTCTTCATGGTGATCCAAAGCGCCTTTGGCACGTACCTGTTATCGTCGGTTTTCAGTTCCTTCCCACGCGAACTGATCGAAGCAGCCACTCTGGACGGGTGCAGCAAGCTGGGCCTGCTGCAGTATATCGTGGCGCCGCTCAGCCTTCCGACACTCTCCGTATTGTTTGTATTCTTTTTCATCTGGACCTGGAATGAATTCTTCCTGCCCTTGATCCTGCTGCCCTCGAATGCGAACCAGACCGTTCCGCTGGCCCTAGCCGTCAATCAGGGACAATACGGTATGAATATCACTGCGCAAAGCGCCTCCGGCCTGCTTGGCATCCTGCCCTGCATCATTTTCTTCCTGATCTTCCAACGGACTCTCACACGAGGAATTACCGCAGGAGGTATTAAATAGGCGTGCCATCCGTCCTTATATAAAGGTATTACTGGTTTTCAACTTTGACCCGGCCTGCGATCGCGCGTGCCCCGGTTGGTATGATCCTGCAGAACAATTTCCATGCAAGCCGGGTGCCTTATCATTATTTTTTCACAATTATTCAGAAAGGAGGTGGCGGATTCCATCGCCTGCATCGGCAAGCGATGATCGCCACCAAAAAATTATGAAGTTTACAGACGGTTACTGGTCAAGACCAAAAAATGTAAAGGCGGCTCACCCGGCACAAGTCTACGATGTCGATGTCGCCCAAGATTCGTTCACGGTGTACGCACCCACGATGAACATCACGCACCGTGGCGAAACCCACGACGGAACATTGCTGACTGTCAACTTTTCTTCACCGCTGCCGGACGTCATTCGCGTAAAACTCACTCATTTTTCCGGCGAGCAAACCAGATTCCCAAAGTTCGACCTGATCGAACATGCCCCGGCCTGTGTTGACATTCAACATGACGACAAAGCAACGATGCTCAACAGCGGGCGGTTGTCTGTTCGCGTTCCTCATACAGGTCCTTGGCGGGTTGAATACCTGGGCGACGAAAGGATCATTACGTCGAGTGGACCGCGCGGTATGGGCATCATCGAGACGGAGGGCGATGGTCACTATCTGCACGAGCAACTTTCACTGGGGGTAGGAGAAAACGTTTACGGTCTAGGCGAGCATTTTACGGCCTTCATCAAGAACGGTCAGACGGTGGATATCTGGAACCGGGATGGCGGTACGAGCAGCGAACAAGCCTATAAGAATGTCCCCTTTTACATGACGAATCGAGGCTATGGAGTCTTCGTTAATCACCCTGAACTTGTTTCGTTCGAGGTAGCCTCCGAGAAAGTTTCGCGGGTTCAATTCAGTGTCGCCGGTCAGTCACTTGAGTATTATGTGATTTATGGCCCTACACCCAAGGAAGTACTTGAAAAATACACTGCCTTGACAGGACGCGCGGCATTGCCGCCTCCGTGGTCGTTTGGCTTGTGGCTCACGACATCCTTTACTACATCGTACGATGAAGCCACGGTGACGAGTTTTATCCAGGGCATGGCAGACCGTGATTTACCCCTGCATGTTTTCCATTTCGATTGTTTTTGGATGAAAGAGTACCATTGGTGCAATTTCGAATGGGATGAAAGCAGATTCCCCGATCCTGAAGAAATGCTCAAGCGGCTCAAGGAGCGCGGCCTGCACATCAGTCTCTGGATCAACCCTTACATCGCCCAGCGCTCACCGCTGTTTGCCGAGGGCGTACAAAACGGATATCTCTTAAAAAAACCAAACGGTGATACCTGGCAAACGGACAAATGGCAGGCCGGCATGGGAATCGTGGATTTCACAAACCCCGCTGCCAGGCAATGGTATGGTGACAAACTGCGTACACTTATCGATATGGGGGTGGATTGTTTCAAAACCGATTTCGGAGAACGTATTCCAACCGATGTCGTGTACTGGGACGGCTCTGATCCCGCCAAAATGCACAACTACTATACTTACCTGTATAACAAAACCGTCTTTGAGGTATTGCAGGAGCGGCGCGGCGATGGCGAGGCAGTCCTCTACGCCCGGTCAGCTACGGCTGGAAGCCAGCGCTTCCCCGTGCATTGGGGTGGGGATTGCGAATCGAACTTTGAGTCGATGGCGGAAAGCTTGCGCGGCGGATTATCACTTGGCTTGTCCGGTTTTGGATTCTGGAGTCACGACATTGGCGGCTTTGAGGGTACTCCGCCGGCCGCTGTATATAAGCGCTGGATCGCCTTCGGTCTGCTTTCTTCCCACAGCCGTCTCCACGGAAATCAATCTTACCGAGTTCCATGGTTGTTTGACGAGGAAGCCGTCGACGTACTCCGGAAGTTTACCAACCTCAAGAGTAGTCTGATGCCATATTTGTTCGCCAATGCGCTGGAGGCCAGGGATAAGGGTATACCATTGATGCGGGCCATGATGCTGGAGTTTCCGGATGATCCGACATGCGATTACCTCGATCGACAATACATGTTGGGTGAGTCGCTCCTGGTTGCACCGATCTTTTCGGACGACAACACAGTTTCCTATTATCTTCCAACAGGACGTTGGACGAATTTCCTCACAGGCGAAACCGTCACAGGCCCGGGCTGGGTGAGTGAGATGCATGATTTCATGAATCTCCCATTGATGGTGCGGCCCAATACTGTAATTGCCATCGGGGACCATCAGGATCGACCGGACTATGATTACAGCGATGGCGTCACCCTACGAGTGTATGAATTCGAGGATGGAAAACGGGTCTCGCTGGTGATCCCTTCCGTAAAGGGGGAGGTTGAGATGAAATTTGAGATCAAACGCGAAAACGGAACATTGACCGTTGAGCGGCAGGGGGCATCCAAACCATGGAAACTATTACTGGCAGGGATCAAATCGATCGAATCTGTAAAGGAAGGTAAGGCGGAAGGCACTCCGATCGGCACACTGGTGACACCAGCAATCAACGCGAATCGCCTGACTATTTCGGTGGTTTCTTCCAATGGCTAGGTTGAGCTATGTGACGTGACCCGACTTAATATTTGGTTTTCTGACCCATGTGTGGGTGCTGTGTAACTCTATTATTACCATAAATATATGCAGTTTAGATTGCTCATTGACATTGAGTTGAGAAAGTTGTAATATAACAATGTCAACGCTGTCGTCAGCGATAACGACAGCGTCGGACAATTTGTCTGAACATTTAATGGAATCGCAAATGAGTGACCCTACCGGCGAAGCTCAATCATTAAGAATGACAAATAGCCCAGCGCAAGCCACTTTGCAGGATGTGGCGGCTTTAGCCGGGGTATCTGCCAAGACAGTGTCACGGGTTGTCAACAAACAGGGTGAAATTAAAGAGGCTACCCGCCAGCGAGTTCAAGAAGCAATCGATAAACTTGGATACCAACCTAATTTCCTGGCGCGCAGCCTTGTCCATCGACGCACCTATACGTTAGCCGTCGCCGCCTGGGGGATCGATTATTTCGGCCCGTCGCGTACCATTGTGGGAATCGAGCAGAAGGCGGCCGAGCTTGGATATTCCCTGTTTCTCAACCTGTTATCCAACCCGGATAATCCCCCAAGTCATGAACAAGTCTTGAGCGACTTCGTAGCCCATCGGGTGGATGGAATCGTTTGGGCTGTTCCGGAAGTGGGAGACAACCGGACGTGGATCCAGACCGAGCGATTGAAGCAATTACCGCCCATCATCTTTCTTAACATGTCGGCCCATCCGGGATTTGCGATGGTCTCTGTTAATAACCAAAACGGCGGCAGACAGGCCACCCAGCATTTGATCGACCAGGGCCGGCGCAAGATCGGGATCATTACCGGACCCAAGAAGTGGTGGGAAGCGCGCGAACGATACCTTGGCTGGAAAAAGGCATTAGAAGAGGCGGATCGAAAACCCTCTCCAATGCTGGCCGTTGAAAGCAATTGGACATCCGCGGGCGGTGAACAGGCAATGTATCAACTTCTGAAGCAAGAGCCGGATATCGACGCCGTGTTTGCATCCAGCGATCAAATTGCCCTGGGGGCCATGAAGGCTCTTTCTGCCACAGGCCGGCGTATTCCTCAAGACCTGGCGATCGTCGGGTTCGATAACATGCCCGAGGCGGCTTTTTTTGCCCCGCCTCTCACGACGGTGTATCAACACCTTATCGATGTTGGATGTACCGCAGTAGAAAATCTGCATCGGATGATCGAAGTTCACCGAGAAGGTAAAAAATCGATCGAATCCGAAGCGACGATCAGCGAGCCTGAATTGGTGGTCCGTGCCAGTACGATGAAATATTAACCAGCAGATGGCACATTATCCAGATCGAGGTCCATTCCGAATTTGGCATCCCTGTGGAACAGGAGATTGAAAGGAGGTACGAGAGCAAATCAATTAATAACGCCGATAAAAACGAGAAATGCCCGATAATTTTTTTCAAAATAAAAAAGGAGACTAAAAATGTTCAAGAAAGTATTAGGTGTAATAAGTATTTTCTTTATTGCAACCATGGTGCTCTCGGCTTGTGCTCCGGCTGCCACGCAACCAACGGCTGCTCCAGCTAACACAGTTGCTCCGGCGAATACGGTTGCTCCGGCGAATACGGTTGCGCCCGCTGCCACCGTAGGCGGCGCTCCTGCTGCAGGATCCAATTGGTGCTCAGGCGTCAAGATCGTCTTCTTCCCCGGCGGAACTCCCGGTGGAGGCTTCGAGCAGGTTGTCTATAACGGCGCTCTCCAGGCTGCCAAGGATACCGGCGCGGATGTGCAATACGTATGGTCGGACTGGGATCCTTCCAAGATGACCACCCAGTTCCAGCAAGCCGCAGCCACCAAGCCCGATGGCATTGCCATCATGGGTCACCCCGGCGACGCAGCCTTTGATCCGCTTATCGATGCCGCTGAAGCACAGGGCATTATCGTAACCAGCATGAACACCCAAGTGCCGCTAGCGCAAGCCAAATACGCTGCCAATGGTTTTGGTTATTCTGGCGCTATCCTCTACAATGCAGGATATGCACTGGGCCAGGAAGCCTTCAAGGAATCGGGTTTGAAGGCAGGCGATTCGGCCTTCCTGTGGTGTTTGAAAGCGCAGGCCGGTCGTGGTCAGCGCACCCAAGGCGTACAGGATGCCCTTGAAAAAGCTGGAATGAAAGTGGTCTACCAGGAGATCGACGACGCCACCAATGCGAATGCATCCGCCGGCGTGCCGGTCTTCACCGGTATCATGTCTGCCCACCCTGAAATTAAGATGGTCATCACCGATCATGGCAACCTGACGGGCACCATCCAGACCTTCCTGCAAGCTGCCAACAAGAAACCCGGTGATATCTTCGCCGCCGGCTTCGATATCTCTGGCAATGCCGTTACCGCGATCCAGGGCGGCTGGCTGCAGCTCGTAATCGATCAGCAGCAGTATCTGCAAGGTTATTTCGGCGTTCTGCAGCTCTGCCTCACCAAGGTGTATCATTTTGGCGGCCTGCAGATCGATACCGGCGCGGGTTTTGTCAACAAGAGCAATCTCGATGCCCTCGTTCCGTTGATCAAGGCACAGCAACGCTAAAGCGCATCCGCTTAAACCAATTTGCTGAGGCTTTTTCTGCTCTGAATCAGCAATAGGAAATCACGCAAGGGCTAAATGGCGCCCGAATAACTTTGCCATTTAGCCCTTGCCCATCGAAATAATGGTACCAACTTGTGTTGTAAGTAGTTTATATTTCGACGGTTGATGCCGTTCCAATCATGCCATTATTGTAAGTACAATTCATTTAAATAGTTCCATCCTTCACTGCAACGGAGACAGTCCTATGGAAGAATACCGGCTCGAACTAAAGCACGTGTCCAAATCTTTTGGAGAGGTCCAGGCGCTCGAGGATATCAACTTTCATTTAGGCCGGAACGAAGTGGTCGGCCTGCTGGGCGATAACGGCGCCGGCAAATCTACGTTAATCAAGATCATCACCGGCTATTACCAGCCCACGTCCGGCGAGATATATTTCAACGGCCAGAAAATCGATAACCTGACCGTCCCTAAAGCCCGGGAGTTAGGCCTGGAAACCGTCTACCAGGAACGGGCGCTGGCTGAATTGCAGACGCTGTGGCGCAATATCTTCCTGGGACGCGAAC